>JBFMBP010000098.1 GCA_040755155.1 Candidatus Omnitrophota bacterium
GTAACCTCACCTGTTCATCCGTGACCATTCCAACCTCCTTCTTCGAGATTGGGATCACTTTATCTCGTCTCTTCAAACCGGGAATTTTAATTGTCGTCAGGAGGGAATTTTAATTGTCGCTGATCACGCCAATGACGAATTCCAGAAAAGCGAGGATAAGATAATTCAAATCGCCAGGATTTTGACCAGAGAGCGTTATCATTATGGCGTTGATAAAAAGGGCTTGAGATATTTTAGGAAGCGATTGGGCGACGAGATAAACGCCAATAGTAGAAAAGGCGATGGATTGCAACTCCAAGAAGCTGATGGGGAGTGAAAAATCCTTCTCTTCGATTTTCGATAACAAATAAACGGCGAGAACGTCGGCTTTCATCCAAAAGTAAACCGCAAGGAGAAGATAGAGCAAAAAAGGGCCGCTGGATATTAATATAAAAGAGATATTCATGAAGGATGTCAGCGCGCTGAAAGAGAAAATCGTCGTAGAAAAATTAAAAATATCCGCCGTAAAGCGCGGCGTCTGCAAGAAGGCATAGATCGCCATAATGCGGAATATCAGAATCCCAACGTCTTTCGTTTTCATTTTTCCCCTTCGGATTTTCATTGTTGGCGTTTCTAGCATACTAAAAACAGAAACGCTTCAGAGAATCAAGGTTTTACAAATTTTTATTCCCATTTCCTATATTTTTTCTCGTTAATCCAGTCTATATGCGCGCCCATCTACAAATTAAGAGGGACGTTTAATCGTTTCTCGAATCTTGATTGGAAAAACGCCGCGTTTTGCGGCGAAGGAGTGAAGAGATGGTAACGCAATTGTTGAAAATCTGGTTGTTTCTGAATAACAAAAAGACGAATATCGGGAGTTTTTTGTTGTTGGCGGCGATGGTTTTGGAAAAGACCGTTACGATCTGGAGCGGCGGAACGGCGCCGGACTGGCTGCCCAAGGCGGTTGAAACCTTGCAATGGCTGGGCGGCGCCAGCGCGGGCGTGGGCTTAACCCATAAAGGCGTGAAAGCATTCAAGGGCGATCCGGGCGAACGCCGTTGACGAATCATTGAAGGGCTTCGATGCGTTCGGGGATGGAGTCGATATCGGTCACGCGGACGCCGAAGTTTTCGCCAATGACGATCATCTCGCCTTTAGCGAATTGCTTTTTGTTGATGAGCAAGTCTACCGGCTCTCCATTGAGTTTTTGCAGCTCGATGACGGAGCCGGAGCCCATTTCCAGGACTTCCTTGACGGTGGATTTTGTCTTGCCCAGTTCCACCCTGATTTCAAGCGTCAGGTTAAGGATGATTTCAAGGTTGGTAACGTCCGAGGGCGGTTCTATTTCGTCGAACGACTCGAAGACGGCCTCTTGGACGTTCACTTTCGCCTCTTCTTCCACTTTGGGAGAACGCCGCATTTTGAATTTCTTTTGCGGCGGCTGCGGCTGCCAGGCGGGAGCGGCTTCGTCGAAATCTTCCTGAAAATAGGGGGCGCTTTCCCTGGCCGGTCGAGGAGGTTCGATATCTTCCTCTTCGGCTGGGGATCCCCCCAGCCCCGCCTTCAACAGCGCATCGATTTCCGATTGGGAGAGCAGGTCGCTCATGGCTTGATTTTCCTATCGAACGCCGCGCCGGATAGAATTGGGCCAACCATATTCAATACGTTCGCTTTCGATCCTATTAAATTTCATGTCGTATTATTTTACCACGCTCTGCATGTCCGTCCATCTTTTTTTAGGGGATTGTTTCGGAGTATTTCGAAAGACAAAGAAATCCGATCGGAATTGGCCATTCCTCGGCGGGAGGAAGGACGCTACAGTTTTAGTTTTTTCTTCCATTTCTGGTATACGGAATAGGCATATTGGAAGACGGCGTCGTAATATTCGTTCCAATCGTAATAGTGTTTTTGAAAACCATCGGGAGAGATCAACGACCGGCCAAGAGAATTTTTTCCTCCATCAAAAGAAGTCAGATTGTCTACAATGCCGATGAACTGAACTCCATATCCTATCGGAAAAGGATAAGGGCAATTCGGCGGTTCTGGTCCCATATGTTCGATGCGAACTACTCCGATCATCTTAACATGTGAGAGTTCGCAGCCGATCTGGCGCATGGCTTCGCGGCGAAAAGTCTCCTCTGGAGTTTCGCCGATGTCGATTCTTCCTCCAATGATTTCCCAACCGCGACCGGGTATGTTGGCCAACACCAGTTTATCGTCATGGAAGACGAATCCAGCCGCTATGCTCGTAAGTTCCGGCGCGGGAAGATGTTCTGTAGCCTCAAATGATACTACGCTATTATCGCCCCATTTCGTAACTGGAAATTCGGGGGTTATCTTTACTTTTTTCTTTTTAATCGCTGCGGTTTTCCGCTCGCTGTCTTTTCTGTTCGCCGCTGTATTTTTACAGGTGGAGGATTTCGCCGTTTTTTTCTGCTCCAAGAACGATTTGGTTTTCGAGGCGGCGGCTATCGGAATTTTATTTGGCGAATTGGAAGTGTTGATTTTCGGGACAGCGGATTTCGGGGGAGAATCCGCCAATGATTTTTTCACAACCGTTGAGTTCACGGTCGTATTTTTCGCCGCGGCGGGATTTATGTCTTTGGATTCGATTATCTTTGCGGACGTTTTAGAATTTTGCGATCTTTCCGCCATCATTTTTCATGATTGCGCGCCGCCGTTTCGATCTTAAATCCTAAGAAAAAAGAACGTACCGGCGGTGCAACGCTTTTTAAATTTTTACGTCCTAACGAATTCTCCAACTCAGCCTATTATAAGCTATTTTTCATTACTTTGGCAACGTGCAAGGCGCAGATATCACCTCATTTTTCTTTAGATAACTCCATCAATAAAAATAATTTACATATTAAGCATCATTTATTTACATTATGTGTATTTCCTTATTATATTAGTTTTATATAGAATAAATTATTTATATCGCTTGGGAGCGAGACGCCATCGTAATCGCCGACGCTAGCAATTGCCGGATGGCGCACCATTCAAATTATAAATCATCTATTAACCTAAAAACGGCAGTTGAGGAGCAGAATTCTCCGTCGAAAGCCTTTCTAGACCTCCCTGGCGATCCTAGTTGAATGTCGGTTCAGCCCATTTGCGGCAGCCATATGGGGCGAGCAAGTATTTTTCCTTGCAGAAATTTCTGCAACGCCCGGCTCAAAATCAATCGCCACCGGTCTTGCCAATCCAACTGCTCCGCATTTCGCTTCAATTGAAGAAGGAACGCCGCCAATGACTTGAGTCGTTTTTGGATCGCCGCCGTTTTACTGTGGGCGTTGGTTACGATCAACGTCGATTGCCCTCCGTGCCGGATTTGTTTGGCCACTCCCGTAAGCAGCAGCGGACGGCTGGTTACCGCTTCCGCGTGTTTTTCCGGAATCGCCAAGCGCGCGAACAATGACCACCAGTTGTAGATCAGGGCGATGGCTCGCGCCATGATTTGGCATCGCTTCAGGTCCTGCGTCATGTAGCCGCTCCAGCCCCATTGGTTTTTCAATTCGTCGAACATATTCTCCGCATCGCTGCGATCCCGGTAATGTTGGGCGATCGTCATGATCTCGTCGTTCAGGCACGTTGCCAACACCGCGTATTCGTATTGCTTGAGAGGCGCCGCCGTCTTCATAAACGCCAATTCGGGTTGATCGGTTTTCGCCTTCTTCTTCTCTTGCTTTTTCTCCACGGTTTCCGGGGGAATCTCGCGGCGCAGCACCACCACCCGTCTCGATTTCGTCCCTCCCATTAACTACTTGCATCCTTTCATTTTATTTTCAACTGCCGTTTTTAGGATAATCAATTCACCAGCATAACCAATTTGCTGTTCATGACAAAATTGAGAAGAGTAGATTTTCGATACAATCTTCTGGATTGTGGAGATGTCGTAAATCTATTTTTAAAAATTGGTCCGCCTAAATACACTAATCGAGGTACTTTTATATCCGGCTTCTTTTACGATCCACAAACGGGGCTAGATCCTTACGATTGTTCTCAAACGGATATCGGGGATTGGGCTGTATACAAATCCGTCCAATAGAAATAATAACCACTTTTTCCATGCGGAACGAAATTATCGTAAAAAAACTCGCTTTTCGAGATTATCCGTTTTTCGGCAAAACTCACTCCGCCCGGTCCAGGGCGTAGCGCAGATCGGGCAGGGGGGCGCCCTCCGGGTCGGCGATTTCGAAGTAGAATCCCCACGGGCCCATACTTTCGCTAACCTTCACGACCAAGTGATTCCATCCCTGAAATAATTCCGTAGGCCTTATTTCGCCGCTGGGTTGAGACTTATGCAGTCCGCGCTTTTGAAAGAGCAGGCGATAGTTCATAAATATCTTGACATCGCCGCCGCAGCCGAATTCGAAGCGAACCTGGCGTTGGCGGGGGGAATAGACGCCGACGTAGGCGTAGGCCATCGCGTTGTCGTTCGGTTTCAGGATCGAATCGAAATCGACATAGCCGGAGGGAAATTCATGGGCTTCCCATTTAACGGTTTTGCCGATGCCCTCGTATTCCTCTTTTGGCTTAACGTTGGTTTCCGGCTTGAGGATGCTGTTGAATCCCTCGCCCTTTGGGTTGGGGAACGGTCCGACGATCAGCCATTGCCTAATGAAATCATGCCCAGCAGGGAAAGCGATTTCTCTCCGGAAGGGGAGATTTTCCCACACGCCGGAGAAGGCCGCGCTTAAATTAAAACGCTTTTGCCATAGAGAGTCTGTCGGAGTTACGGAAAAACGGAGGCTGCGCTTGCTTTGGGGCGATTCCCTATCGTCCAATTTCAAGTCGTCATCGGTGCGGGCGCTCCAGCCATCGGGAAGATTCAAGGCGATGCGGTTGACGAGCAGGGGAACTTTCAGGGGATTGAGAATCTGGACATCGACGGAAAACGGCACGCTGACTTGGGAGATGGCGCCTGTGGAAGCCGTATAGAGAATAGGCGTAAAGAAGCCCGCCAGTTGGGAGGCGAGGACGGGATCCTGGCATAAGCGGTCGAGATCGGCGTAGAACTTGGCCGCCTCTTCCGCCGCCCGGTCGATTTCCTTATACGAATTGTCCTTCAATTCCGGCGGCGTAAAATTCGGCGAAGGATTGGGGCTGTCGGCGGGGATGACATCGACGCGGACGCCCCGCATGGCGGCGTCGATGCTCAGCGCCCGGTTTACGGTTTCTTGAAGATCCCACAAACGCTTTTTGATCTCCTCGCGTACGTCATGGGGGCCGAGGGATTGAACCACCTTGCCGCAAGCCCAACGGACATGTTCGAGTTTTTTCAGCGATTCTTCCCGAATCGCCGCCGGGGGTAAAAGAACGGGAAACGACGCGAAGCCGCTGGAGGGCGATGACGCTTGCTTTCCGTTCGCGAACAGCAAGTTCGATTTGTTGCCCTGATTGATCAATTCAAAAGAAATCTGCTGACGCTCAGGCAAAAGATTATTGACCTGAAAAGAAAAACCGGAGGAGGGACCGCTCAATTTTTCCCATTGGCATTTTGCGCCCAAATTGTAAAGTTTCTTGTTTTCCATATCGACGAGAATTCGAACATTCTCGCCGCCGGGAAGGAGGAGCGTCAGGCGGTCGCCTCGTTGAATTTTAAGCGGTTTTTGGAAAGTGAAAATCCGCAATCGTTCGCTGGCGAAATCCTGTCCCGCGACGGATTCTCCGTTATAGAGAACATTCATGGCGTCGATTCCCATGTCGTTGGACGAGGCGGGATTGAAAGCGATTTGTTTGAGAACGGCGGCGCGGTTTTCGGAAGCCTTATTGAATTCCAGTTCGCATTGGCGCAGCCCGGAAAGATTTGAGGCGTTGAATCGGATAACGCCGGAATACTGGGATGTAAAGAAGGGGCTGATGAATTCCTCCATCGAAGAGGGAATGCTCGGCCCGACGATCAAGCGTTGCTGGGGAGCATTAAGGCTTACGCCCGTCCAACCCAGCAAAAGAGACCAGGCGCCCATATCGCTATAGGCATGAAGGCCGCCGTCCGGCGCCTCCAGCAGGCGAAGAGCCGCGTCGGGATAGCCGAAACGGGCGAGAGAATAGGGCGCGAACGATTTGGCGAAAAGAGAGAGAACGCCGGATAGCTTACCGGAGAAGTTGGAATCGGCGATTGCGCCCGATGTAATGCGTCCGGCTAAAGTTTTCATAGCCTGGGCGACGATATCGTCTCCCAGAGGGGATTTCCATCCCAAGCGAAGAGCGCCGCTGGTTCCGGGCATGGCGCCGGGGAGCAGAGCGGTTCCTTCGGCAGACAGCGGCTGGTTGGGATTGAAGAAAGCGTTGAAATAGCGGCCATTCCACAACTGGCTCATCATATTTTGCGCGGCGGATTTTCTCAGCTCGCTGCAATACGATTGCATCTCCAAATCGCCGTAACCAACGGCGATCTCCTCGCCGACGCGCAAGGCTTGCAGCCAAAGGTCGGCGGAAAACGACGAGGCGATTCCTTCGCCGCATCCGGGCCAAAGGGAATGGCCGTCGGGAATAGCGTCGCCGTTAGCGTCTTTTTGCATAAGCCAAAGAAGCGATTCGCGGATGCCGGGCTTCATTTCTTCCAGAAATTTGGCGTCGTCCATCCACAAAGCGTATTCGTAAAGCATGGGAATCATAGCCGCCGCCGAATCGGGCCGCCCCAAAAATCCGCCGGAACCTTCATTCTTGCCGATAGTGGAATAGAGGCTCCCCGCCGAGATGGGAATTTCGCCACCTTCTAAACGCGCTCCGGCGAACAAACGCAGTTCCGATTGCAAGAGGCTGGGATAAAGTTGCAGCAAAAAAGGAAACGCCGCCAGCAATTCTTCCGGCGAGCCGAGATAGCCGGGATTATCCGGGTCCTGCGTGAGAAGCGAGAATGTACCATCCTTAAGAAATACGGCGTTGGCCGCCAGCGCTCCCATACCGTTGAAGAGGCGGTCTACGAAACTCGGCGGCAGAGACGATTGACGAAATGGGCGTTTCCATACTTCCCAGCTTTGCAACAATTCAGGACAACGTTTGCCGAGAACGTCGGCAACCTCGCGCATGGAACTCCACTGATTGGCGTAATAAGCGCTGTAATGGGAGCCATCGCTTCCAACGAGTTCGGGCGTATGCCATATAAGAAAGAATGCAATAACCGCTTCTTCGCCGGGCGCGAGAGTCTTGCGGGCCGCCGCCGCCGCCGCTGGACGGAAGCGGCTGCCTTCAACTATTTGCGAGGCAGACGTTTTTTTCTCGGAAAACAATCCTTGGCCGCTGAAGGAATTCCAGAACGTTTGCGGAGTCTTCTCAGGCTCCCATAAGGGAAGGAAGCTCAATTCGGCTCCTTTTTCTTCTTGAACAAATAAGCCATATTCGCCCATCGCGCTGCGGATGCGGTCCTCTTTGGAATCGGCTTGGAATTGAAGGCCAATTCCCTGAAGCGATCCCCGTTTCAAAACAGAATGAATGCACTCGCCCGATTCGTCGATAGGGTTGTTTGGGGAGCCGCCGACGCCCAGGAGATTGCTCCAAGACATAGCCAGGGCAACGGTGGTTTTTTCTTGGGATTCATTGCGAATGGAGAACTGAAACACGGCGGCGGGGAAACAGGCGTTTTGTTCGTCGCCGGGAATCAAGGGAGTAAAAGCGCGCAAGCGGACGCGGAACGGAAGAGCGGGATCGTCGTATTGCGCCGCCATTTCGGGGTAACCGCCTTCGATTTTCACCGATTGAACCGCGTGGGGATCGGAAGCGTCCTGGAAAAGTTTTGTGGCGAAAGTTCCCGAAGAATTAGAGATATAGACGGCGGCGAAGCATCCCAGCGGAGCATCGAGAGGCCGGTGGGGATTGTTGTTGATCGTAATGCGGCCCAGGCGTCCATCGGGCGCGATTTCAATCTTCCCCGCGCCGATTCCGCCAAAAGGAACGCCGGAAACCGCCGCCGCATCGGACGAGGCCTCAGCAAACAAAGATAGATTGGACATGGAGAGAATAAATAAGAGGAGGATAAAAATCGTTTTTTGATGACGCATATTCATAAAACCTTATAGATAAGAATGCAATAAGAAGGAAGGTAGCATGAGCCGCTGGAATTGACTGCATTGGATAGCGCGTAGAATCAAGCCGAATCGGCCTTATTGTAACGAACCATGCATTCTTTCCGTTCGAAGCTGAATTTTTCGTATAATCCGTGGGCGTCTTTCGTAGCCAATAGATTGATTTTGACGTGCATAGAATCATGTTCAAGCGCGCATTGAACCAGCCATTTTCCTAAACCGCCGCCGCGAAAATCCGGATCAACGAACACGTCGCATAGCCAGGCGAATACGGCGCAGTCGCTGACGATGCGGGCGAATCCGATGGGCCTCTCTCCTTTAAACAGCGTAAGAAAGAAAGAATTTTCAATAGATTTTTCGATGAGGGCTTTGGGGCGTTCTTTCGCCCAGTAAGTTGTTTGCAGCGATGCGGCGATATAATCCAAATCGACGCGATCTTTATCGTCGGTGATCCAATAATCTTCCTTTATCCATTTCATGGCGGCATATTTCTTCCTTTGTTGTTTGCAGAGGTGGAATGAAACAATATATTGTAGCCGCCCCGATAGAAAAGAAACCGGGCGGTGTTGGGGGAGCAGGGGAATGGAGGGAATAATCGGAATTACGAATATTTTTTCAGCAGATCGTCCACGGCTTCGCAGAGAAGCAACTCCAACGTTCGGTTTTCTTTCACCGCCAATTTCGCCAGCCGATCCCATTGCAAAGCCGGACCCGTGAGGGAAAAGGAATGCCTTTCCGCGTCGATGGATTGGACGATGCGTCCGCCGCCAGCCTGTTGAGTCAAATGGAGCGCTTCCCGTCCGGCGCTGATGAGATCGATGCGGTTTTGAACGTCTTCGGGGAAAAAGACAAGAACGCCGCTGATGGCGGGGGGGGCTTTTTCTTTTTTGAAAATATCGGAAGCGGCCGTTTGGAAACGGTCGCTGATCTGGGCGCAAATTCCGCTTCCGTTTTCCTTGGTAACGCCCGGCATGACAAGAAGAAACTCGTTGCGGTCCAGACAATCCACATAAACGCCTTCCGGCGTTTTATCGAGAAGCACGTCCAATAAACAGGCGGTCAAATCGCGGAATTTGCGCGCATTGCAGCGGGAACGGATGCCGTCGATATCGTCGATGCGCAAAAAAAGAAAGGTAATAGAAACTTTTTCTTTTTCCGCAGCCGCCAAGAGCCGGTCGATCGTGCGGAGGGCGCGATCGTCGGGAGGATCGGCTATCGCTTCGCGGATCAAATCGTTCCTGTTCTTGCTGAAAACGAGTAATTCACCCATCGTGCATCGCCCTTTTCCATTCCAAACGCCAACGGCAAAGGCCGCCGCTGGCATCCATCTCAGCGAACGTCTTACGCCGTCTTGCCGCGCAGCGGGATATCTTTTCTATTAACGAGAATTCGGGCCGGTTTATTGCGAATCTTTGGCCTGGGGCCGCAGAAATCCACTATCTTGACAATATCGTTAAGCAGCGTTCGCGCGTCCCATCCCTTACTATCGGGGAAAAATACAAAAAATAAAGGAAAAAATTTACGCTATGCGGGAACCGCAGCATTTTTTATATTTTTTGCCGCTGCCGCAGGGGCATGGATCATTGCGGCCCGGCTTGGAAACGGCGGTGGAGGAAGAGAGCGATTGCAACCGGCATTGTTCTTCTTCCTCCTCATGGCGGCGCTGCGTTTTCCAGTTTTCCGCCAAACGCCTCAACTCGGCGTCGGCATATTGGAAAAACATTTTATACGAAAGGCAAAAATGGTTGGAGCCATTATCAGCCAGATCGCGCAGACGGTCCTTAGTGCAACCGCCCCAGCAGTGAGGCAGCCATTGGCAGGATGTACATTCCGGCGGAAGGTTGGACTTCATGCAGCCGAAAGTCCGCTGGCGGGAGCAGTTGAGGAAATCAACGATGTCGCCCTGCATGAGGTTGCCGAGTTTCCATTCCGGCTCGACGAAGAAGTCGCAGGAGTAGACGTCGCCGTTATGTTCGATGACGACGTAGCATCCGCATTCCTTCAGCAATGTGCATTCGGGAGCGGGCAAATCCACGTACGTATGAAACACGGAATCGAAATAACGAATCGAGGTTGTGGCGAGTCCATTACGAAAATCCCCTTTCCAGCAATCGAAAATTTCGCAAAGGAAGCGGCCGTATTGCTCGGCGGAAACCGAATAGGGCGCTGCGCGGCGGGGATCGGAGGGGTCCGGTTCGACGCAAGGGATGAATTGCATGAATTCGAAGCCAAGGTTTTTGTGATAATCGTATATTTCCCGGGGAAATTGCGCCGAGTAATCGTTGACGACAGTCAGAGCATTGACGGCGACGCCTTCGTCCAACATGCGGCGGGCCGATTCGGAAACCTTAGACCAGGAGGGACCGCCGCCCTTAGTGAAGCGATATTTATCGTGAATGTGTTCAGTACCGTCGAGTGATAGGCCGATGAGGAACGAGTATTCCTTAAAAAACTGGCGCCATTCCTTCGTGACGAGCAGCCCGTTAGTCTGCAGGCCGTTGCCTACGGTTTGGCCGGATACGCCGTATTTTTGTTGGAAAGCGACGGCTTGGCGGAAAAAATCCAAGCCCATAAGCGTGGGTTCTCCCCCCTGCCATCCGAAGGAAATCGCCGGACGTCCGGCGCGCATGATTTGTTTCACCATCTCTTCCAATATTTCGATGGACATGCGATGGATGCGCGATTGGGGATAGAGTTCCGACTTTTCCAGGTAAAAGCAATAGGAACAGTCCAGGTTGCAATCGGCGCCCGCGGGCTTGATCAAAACCGACTGGAGAGGTTTCCTCGCCGGAGGAGAGAGAATGGGGATTTCGGGAAAATTCATCTTCGGGACCGCCTCGTTCAAGGAGCCATTATACTGTTTTTATCGATGGCCAGGCAATGAAACGAGGACCGAAAGATTGCCTATCATGTTGGAATTAAATACTTTTAGCGAAGGATGCATTATAATACTTTTCCGTACGGAAAATGGAGCGCGATGAGGGATCGTATTTATCCTAGACAAGAGCATTCGCCCTCTGCATCCCATAGTCGAAAGTGAAAGACGGGAATCTATGCGATTTCTCTTTATCATGCTGACCATCGTCTGGCTGCTGTTCTCGTGGGTATGCTTCAGCGCGTTGCGGTGGCAGCCGCCGCTGCCCCGGCCCTGGCACGCCGAGGATGCGTTAAGCCGCAGCGATCCAGCGCGAATCGACGCGGATATCGAAGAAATCACGCAACGCCTGGAAAATCCCACTCTGGCGGAACAGGAACGAGCATGGTATTGCTTCCAACGTGCGCAGTGTTATTGGTTGAAGACCTACCTGCAAAATTCGCGCTTAAGTCAGTTGACTTACTTGAAACTGTCGTTGAAAGATTGTTTTTCGGCGTTGGAACTGGTTCCGGATCATCCATCCTATCTTTACGCCGCCGCCGATCTCTATCACCAAATGAAGGATTACGCCGAAGCGGAGAAATATTACCAAAAGGTATTAAAAATCAGGCCCGATTACGCTCTCGCTTACCGGCGCTATCATGAAATGCTGGAAGAAATGGGACAGAAAGAAGACGAGAAAAAACCGGGGAACGATTAAACAGCATCGTGTTGTTTGGAGGGGGAATTATGCGTTTGTGGCCTATTTTCGTATTGATCGTAATCGCCTGTTCTTTGATTGTCAGCTTTACCATCGCCGCCTTCGTCGGCGCCTTCGATCCCAGGGCGATATCGTTGGGGATCGTGAAAATTTATCCGCCTTTGAGTTTGCCGACTCTGTATCCTCCTTGGTTCGTCGAGCTGCATTTGGCCGTCTTTTGGTTTACGGCGGTATTCGGTTCGCTGAAGCATCGATTTTGCGACATTACCAAGCCGGACAGCATGTTATGGAAACTAGCGCCTAAAGTCCCGTATTGGGTGAACGCCCATATCGTATTGACCCTGATTCTACGCGCCGTCTTTAATCAGGGATTGATTGTTTCTTATATCGGCGGATGGTTCGCCGCCGTCTACGTTCCAATAAAAATCGCAATTTACCGTTATCCACGAACGCAGAAGAAATTGGAAAGCATTCAAATCAGCGCTCAGCAAGCGAAAGAGATCGCGCTGAAAAACGAAGCCGTTCAGGCATTTTTAGCCCATTTTCCCGCCGCCCGGTTTTACGTCTTCGATCATGCCGTGAAGAACCAGGTGGGTACATGCGTCTTTCTGCAGCGAAAAAGGCGAAGAGAACGGGATGGGCTGCTGGAAGATATTACTCTCGAAGTCTCCATCGATCTCGACCGGTGCGAAACGTTGCGCGGCAAGGAAATTATCTCGCACTACATCTTTCTGACGAACGGCGAAGCCAGCAGCGTCGTCGAACTGCCGCCTTTGAAAATTGAAGCGTTGGACGAATGGGACGCTCCTTTGGATTCCTTTACATTGGATAAGTTGGATACGGCGTTCGACCGCTACCCCTCATTGCGAGATGCTCCGCTGCCGGTGGCATCACGGAAAGCGGTTTACGAGACGGCGTAAGGCGAAAATATCATGAATATGGGTTGGAATTTTCTTTTTGTCATTGTTACGGCGTCATTGCTCGTTTGTTTTACTATTGCAGCGTTCACCGGCCTGGTTGCGTATCCGCCGTGGCTGATCGAGACTCATTTTTTGTTCTATTGGTATTCGTTCATTGTAAGACAATTGAATCTCTCTTTCTGCGATATCACAAAGAAAAATACCGATGAAGGAGAGTTGCGCAATTGGGCGGAAAAAACAGTTACTGCTTATATCGTTCTCTCTCTCCTTGCGCGATTCGTTTTACGGCAGAGCATCCTGGTTTCCTATATTTTCCTACTTATCCCCGTCATTCTTTTGCCGATGCTTTTTGTCCAATACATCCTGCCTCGACGGAGGATAAGATACGATAACAACTACTACGACGCGAAAACCATCAAAGAGGCGGCGATGATAAGCGCAGAAGCGCAGGCGTTTCTGCTGCGATTCAATTCTTGTCAAACCTATGTCTTTCATCACGCCTGGCGCAATGAAATCGCGACGTGCCTTTTTCTTTATCGTCGTCGGCGAAAGGAACGCCCGGAATTATACGAAGACATCGCGTTGGAAACGGCAGTTCATCTGAAAACCCAAAAGAATATTGAAGGATGGGAGAAGATATCCCGCTATCTCTTCCAGATCATAGATGACAAAAGCGCCGTAGTAGAAATATCGCGCCATCGGCGAATGGAGGAATTGCCGATGGATGAAGCGCTGAATCCCATCGTATGGGATCAGTTGGAATCGTCGTTCGAGCGCTATGATTCACTGCGAGAGATACCGCTGGCGATCGCTGTCAATCCTACGCATTACGAGACGGCGTGAGGATTCTATCTCTTATTCCTGGGGGATTTCCACTAAAATCTCATCGCCCTCCGTTTTGACGTTATATCGCTTGACGCCGCGATGGCAGGGGCCTTCGATCAATTCGCCGGTGGCGAGATCGAAGACGGCGGCGTGCCAAGGGCAGACGACATGAGTTCCTTCTACATAGCCTTCGGATAGAGGCGCATGAGCGTGGGGGCAGGCGTTTTCAATGGCGTGTAGGGCGCCGTCTACGTTAAAAACCGCGATGCCCGCCCCATCGACAACAGCGCAGGTTTGGGAGCCAGGCGCGAATTGGGAAGCCTTGGCTACGGCGATCCATCGGTTCAAGTATCGATCTTTCTTCCCTGCCACACAACTATTAACTTAGCGCTTTTAGCATCCGTTCGCCGATTTCCGCCGGGCTTTCGCAGACGTGGGCGCCGGCCGCTTTCAGCGCGGCTTCTTTTTCCGCCGCCGTGCCTTTGCCTCCGGCGATGATGGCTCCGGCGTGTCCCATGCGCTTCCCTTTAGGGGCGGTTTTGCCGGCGATGAAGGCGACGACGGGTTTGTTGAATTCGTTCTTGATGTAGTCCGCCGCTTCCTCTTCGGCGGAGCCGCCGATCTCGCCGATCATGACGACGCCTTTAGTCTGATCGTCATCCTTAAAGGCTTTCAGGCAATCGACGAACGTGGTTCCCACGACGGGATCGCCGCCGATGCCGATGCAGGTGGATTGGCCGAGTTTCACGTCGGTGATTTGCTGGACGGCTTCGTAAGTGAGGGTGCCGCTGCGGGAAACAACGCCGATGCAGCCTTGCATATGCACAAAACCGGGCATGATGCCCAGTTTGCATTTGCCCGGCGCGATGATTCCGGGACAATTGGGGCCGATCATGCGGCAGGGACGGCGGCTGATGTACTCCTTGGTCTTGACCATGTCGAGAGTGGGAATGCCTTCGGTAATGCAAATGATAAGCCTGACGCCCGCGTCCGCCGCTTCCATGACGGCGTCCGCCGCGAAGGGAGGCGGAACGAAGATGATGGAAGCGTCCGCACCGGTTTTCGCCGCCGCATCCGCCGCCGTGTTGAAGACGGGAACGCCGAGATGCTCGGTTCCCCCGCGTCCGGGCGTAACGCCGCCTACGATTTTGGTCCCGTAGGCGAGGCATTGCTCAGCGTGAAACGATCCTTCTTTTCCCGTAATCCCCTGTACGATAACTTTTGTGTTTTCATCGACAAAGATAGACATAAGAATCCCCTATAGTTGTAATTAGAGCAGATAACAGTTGTTGCATTCTACCATCGTACCCGCATTTCGCAAGCGTCTTCCGGCGTCCGTTCTCGGCGATGCGGCGCCGTTCGGCGGGATGGGCGAGGTAATAAGCCGCCAGTTTCCGCAATTCTTCTTTGGTATGAAATACAACCAAATCTTCACCCGCCGTAAATTCGTTTTCCAAGCCGGGATTCCACGAAGTAAGCAAGAAACCGCCGCAGGCGAGTACGTCGTAGACGCGGGGATTAGGCGCAGAGACGCATTGGGGATGGAAAAGGTTGACGTTGATCTTCGCCGAAGCGTAAAGGCGGGGCAACTCACTGGTATAGTTTAGGCGCTTACCCGCAAAGCAAGCGGTCAGCGGCCCCGCGAACTCGGCGTTGCTCCAATCCTCGCCACCGAAAATCGCCAATCCTTGATCCGCGAGCGCTTCTAAGAAGTAGCGCCGCCGCAGCGCCGCCGCTTTGTTTTCCAGATAGTCCACTAGTGCGCCGCGATACTCAACGCCTTTCTCGGCGAATATTTTTTCCGCCAAGGGCGAAAGATCGATGGGCTGAGTAATGTCGATTTGTTTAAGAAATGTATTGGTTGTGGTTACTATATTTGGATCAAGGCGGAGAAAACCGCGTTCCAGCGGCAGAAAACCATTCGCGCCCAATTCGCCCACGAAAGCGATATCGATGGATGAATCCTGGGGAATGGGATCGTTGAATTCTATGCCGTATCCGGTACGCACTTCGAGAATCGGCGCCTGAGTACGGGCGCGCAGATAGGGAATATAGGTGCGGTCGAATACGCCAATGGCGTCGCATCCCTCCAAATCGGATGGATCACTGACATAACGGCGGGGATTGTCGACGAACCAGGCGGCGCGGTGAATGGGCAGCCGCTGCAGGGCGGAATCGCGGGTGAAAATCGCTGGAGTGGAATTGAGGAAGATGGCGGCGTCGATTTCCTGCTCTTGCATATCCTTCATCCAAGCCGTGGCGCGCGTAAAGCGGTAGAGAGGATTCTTCCACGCCAAGCGATCGGAGCCATACCCTAAGCGGCGCAAGGCGCGGATAGCGGCGTCTTGAAGATAATTATGTCCTGGGACAAAGAAACGGATATTTTGCGGATAGGGCGGCATGGTTTTTTTATTTTGCAGGTTTATAAAATGCTCTATGTTCTGGCTGAGAGCGTTTCTCGCGGATTTGAAAAGCGATTGGATGAATCGAATCGCCTCTTCCGGACGATCGGCGCCCGTATGAAATTGAATCGTTCCCCAGGCGATATCAGGATATTGCGCAAGAAATCGGCGCAACCCGTCTTGGAACGAATGATGGACGAGAAATAAACAATGATCCGCCAAGACGAGCGGCCGCCAATCTTCTTTCATTAAATCATCCCGAAAAAGTATGAGGCGGTCTTCGATGAGCAGGAGGCGGCGATTGCGTTCGCGGCGCAATTCTTCCAGATTCAGCCTGTCGAAGAGGCGGCGGGCTAAGGGGCTATGCGAAAAGCGGTAAACGATATGAATGTCCGCATCGGGATTCCACTCTTCCGCCGCTTCGGATGGCGGAGCGATTTCAGGCTCGTCGGCGGATGGGTACTCGCGCAACAATTTCGCTAGGCTGGGATAGATGGAATCCAGCGCTATCAAATTTTTTTCGAATAAATTCGCCGCATCGCGACTCATTATACTGGAACCGCGCCAAGGCCGGGGCCATTAAGACAAGCTGTGTCGATGGTCCCGTTCGCAACCGAAAAAACGCCGGGAAAGCGCTCTTTCCAGCCCCGGTTGGCGGATGGGCAATACTGGCGGCCATTGCCTTCGATAGCGGCGATGGTGGGGATATGCGCCGCCAGGCTGGCGGAATGGAGAAAAGAAGCGCCGGGACAAGTGAGGTCTTGTACGCAGAGGAAGAGACCGAACTTCTGTGCGGCGGCGCCCATGAGACAAGCTTGCGTCTGACCTTTGCAGGCTTTGAGCGCGACGCCGCTATAGCCCAACTCGCGGGACAAAAGCAGGCTTTCGTAATCCACAAGGGATTCGTCGATGACGACGGGCTTGATGGCCGCCGCCTTGTGCATCTTGTTATTGGGATTGGCTTTCAAATCCCGCGCCGTGGGCTGCTCGATGTATTGAACGCGATCCAAAGCGCGGGGAGCGCGTTCGCCGACTTGCCGGAGAAACTCTATAAGATAATCGACGTTGCGGCATTGCTCGTTGAAATCCAGCGAATAAACCCATTGTTCTACGCCGCGCTGACGCTGCGTCTCTTCTGCGATGCGATCCACGGCGGCCACGCGGTTGACGTCCCATTCCAAATTGTCGCCGTTCAATTTGATCTTAAGATGCGTCAATCCGTCGGCCTCGATCCACTCCGCCAGCGTTTCCGGCAAGCCGTCGTTCAAACGTTTAGGGATATCGGTTTCTGTAAGCGGATCGACAGCGCCGACGAGATGATAGAGAGGCATCCGGGGTTTGGGAGTTGCCGATACGTATTGAGAGAGATATTCGCCTTTGAATCGCTCGTCGAGAAAATGGGATAGATCGCTGGGCAGATATTCGTGGCCGTAAACCGAAAAGACGTTGAGTCCCAACAGTTTGCCGTAAGCGTCGTGAAGAGCGGCGTCGAAAGCGCTGGCAACGACGAGAGCGCAGAGTTTAGGAATGGGATCATGCAGGGAACAGGCTTGGGAAACGCGCCCGGCGGCTTGCAGATAGAGCGGCTCCTGCGCATGGTTAATGCTGACAGGATGAGCGAATTCATCGTAATCCTGTGTGACGGCGCGGATTTCCTCGGCTAACTTTTTCATGGCGCCCAGTGTTTCCGAATACGCATGTTTTTTCGTGGGGAAAGACCAGACGTTGCCTAGAGGCATGGAACCGAATCCCTCCATCTCTTTGCCCGCCCGATTTTTCACTCGCGCGTAGACATTCAGCAATGTGACTTTGTCGGTAACGACGCCGCCGAATTTCAAGGGAGCGCGGTAAGCGTGATCTTCGTATTCGACGCGGACTTCGCGGACGGCGATATCGTGTTCCATGATCCCCTCTTTCCATTATTTGTTTCATCATAATACGGCGGATATCTTGAAATGATGAGTGATGAATGATGAATGATGAAAAAGAATTCGCTTTTCTGTTGGGTGGGGTCAAAGCGAAGCTCAATCCACCCTTCTCTTCTGAAACACCCTCCGTTTCCGCCTGATATAGCCCGCGAACCGTGGGTGGATTGCTCCTAAAAAAAGTTCGTTGGATGAATAGAGCATCGCAAGGGGCGCCATAGGGGACGCCCCCTACGAATCATCTGAAACACTTCGTTTTCTTCCTATAATCGCCGAGTGCCTTTTCTCGGTAGGGAGGCTCATCATTCATCATTCATAAACCATCCAATCGATGCTTGTAACGAGGTCGAAATCGACGGCGCCGCCGCTGGTTTCGGCGTTGAGGAGATCGTCTTCCACGGCGACGATAACAACACCCGCTTTGCCGATGGCGTCTTCGGAAGCCAGAAAGCGAAGGCGGATCAAGTCGCCGGGCGACGACGCGGGCGCCATTCCCAACGCCGCAGCCGAAACGCGGATCAACCCCGGCTCCACTTCTACGGCGTCTGCGAGGCCGAAGGATTGCGTCAGCGTTCCTTCTTTACTGGCGCCCAAAAAGGTTAGTTTGGTACGGTCGTATTCGAGATCGATTAGAAAGGACGTAATCGGCGAGGCGGGTTCGAGGCGGATGGGAACCAGGATTTCTTTTCCAGGAAGGCCCACAACGCTGGTTACGCCGACTTTATCGGCGGCGGAAAGGACTCGTCCGGCGCTCTTTCCCGGCAGGTCTTCTATCTCGATTCGTCCCAAAGCCGCTTCGAAAATGATTTGTACGTCGACGGCGGTAACGCGATTGTCCTTGTTGGCATCCGCCGCCCATGTTTGATAGGGCGTGCTAGTAAAACGGCGTAAGGTTAAATCGAAAGCCATTTGCACATCCGCCGAGGTGATTTGTCCATTGCCGTCCACATCGCCTTTGCTTCCGATGGAGAGTTTGACTGGCGTTGAGGAAACTCCCGATAGATCGTCCGAAAAGTTCGTAAAATTGAGCAGGAGGGTTTCTCCCGATTTGGCTTCATCCAACACTCTGAATGTGAGAAAAATCAGAAATCCCGATCCCGCCGCGTCATCGCCGGCGAGTGCCACGGCGACAACCTGGAGATGGCCGGGAGAATCTTCAAAAGCATCGGCCAATCCCCAAGACGAGATTACGGTGTTGTCGATGGAGACTTCGTTTTCGAACGCCAGAGATTTCGCGTCGTATTCGACTTGAAAACCAAACGCCTTCGCCATTTCCAGATCGTAAATCACTATGGGGACCTTTACGGTTTCGCCAGGCCCTGCGCCCAACGAACCGCCCCCGACTTGCGGAATTGGAGCCGTTGGTTCCTCGTCTTCTTTCGGATAAAGATCGGATATGTCCCAAGTTAAGATGCGGCCGTCGGAACTAGCGGTCATGATTTGCATTCCGTCCTTGGAAAAAGCGACGGTATGCACTCGATTCCGATGACCGATCAGGGCGCGGAATTCTTCTCCTTTTTCAGCATCCCAGATTTTGGCGGTTTTATCCTCGCTGCCCGTAAGCACCCATTTTTTATCGGGAGACATGGCGATGGCGAGCACGGCGCCGGTATGGCCGACGAAAGCGACCTCCCGTTCTATAGGAGAATTTTCATCCGTAATGGCTTTCCAAAGGATGGCGATTTTATCTCCGCCGCCCGTCAATACGCGATCGCCTCCCGGTTCAAAAGCGACGGCCCGGACAGCGCCTGTATGGCCGAAAAGAGTTTTCACTCGTCCGGCGCTTTCGACATCCCACAATTTGGCCGTATTATCGCTGCTGCCGGTTAGGATTTTTTTGCCGTCCTTGGAAACGGCGACGGCATTGACGTTTCCAAGGTGGCCGCGGTAAGTGAAAAGGACTTCGTTGGTTTTAAGATCCCACAACTTAGCCGTATTATCGAGACTGGCGCTTACGGCTTGGCTGCCGTCGGGCAAAAAAGCCACGGCGGAAATATACGAGCTGTGCTTATCGTAAACGGCCACTTTCTCGCCGGATTGAGTATTCCAAAGCCGAAGGGTCATGTCGTTGCTTCCCGAGAGCAATTGGGAACCGTTGGGAGAAAAGGCGACGGCGTTTATCTTATCCTTATGCCCTTTATACCATTGCGCCGCCTCGGCGTTTCCTTTGTCGATATTCCAAAGGATGGCGCCGATATCGCCTACGGTGACGACCTGCGTGCCGTTGGGCGCAAACGCCGCCGCGCTGAGCTCGCCCAGTCCTCGAAAAGTTTTGATAGGGGAATCGTCAATAGTTTTTGGGGGAAGTTCGTCTTGCGCCTGGATGTCAAGCGGCGGCCATCCACAAAAACCAGTAAGCAACACGAGCAGAAATAATGTCCTTTGGATAAAGCATTTCTCTAAAATAACGTTAAATGAGGTTTTTGCGAACATGATTCGCCCTCCCTCCCGCTTGCGCCTGTGCAGCCGTTATTCGACTCGATAACAAGAAAAAAACATGACGGCGAAAAAGGTCTATCTATCAATTATAAAAGATTCTCCTGCTTTTAGTATTAACATAAGGCGGGAAGATTGTCTCAAAAATCGTGTAAGAATTTGTCATATCATAGGAGAATGGAGTATGGATCGATTGTCGATTCGGAAAATCGCGCTTGTCGCACCCTCATGGGAGAATGGTTTTCGATCCAAGCCGATATTCCATATTTTGATGAGTAATACCAGTCTGCTTTAGGTTAGTTGCTTATAAATTCCCTCGCCCTTTGGGAGAGGGTTAGGGTGAGGGAAATATAAGTCTAATAATATCAACCCTCACCTAACCTCTCCCCATCTTGGGAGAGGAATTTTAAAAACAACAATCTCAATGCAGGTTGGTATAAAAGGCAGGAATGCTCTTGCGTTCATACAAGCAATCCCAAATCTTGCAGCCAGGGTTTTCTCCGTTCCACCCGCAGCCGGTTGGATTGAATGATGGCTCGGCATTCTTCCGCCGCCTGTTGGGGATCGCCATTAATAACGGCGTAATCGTACATTTCAATAAACCGCATTTCGCGCAGCGCCTGATTGAAGCGGAATTCCAAATCGTCTCCTTCTCCCTTGGCGCGCGAATGCAGCCTGCGCCTCAATTCTTCCAGCGAAGGCGGCAGCAAGTAGATGAAAATGCCGTCTTGATATAACGTCAGGATGGCGGCGGCGCCTTGAACGTCGATATCCAACAGCGCGTCATGGCCCAATTCGAATTGCTTTTCCAAAAAATGTTTCGGCGTTCCGTAATAATGCCGATAGACTTTCGCCCATTCCACCAGTTGGTCTCGATCGATGGCTTCTTCGAAGGCGGCGGGAGTTGTAAAGAAATAATCAATTCCTTCTTGTTCTCCCGGCCGAGGCGGGCGCGTCGTCATAGAGACGGAGCGAATCATATCTAATCCCATGTCCATCAACAAAGAAGCCACCGTCCCTTTGCCAACGCCGGAAGGACCTGACAACACTACCGGAATCCCGTGTATGGAACTCATTATTCGTTATATTCCTTCCCCAATTCTACGTCGTTTCCGCCATCAATATTCTACGCGGTCAATATCAGGCTGGAATAATATTCCAACCGTCCTATGATTATTATAAAAGACTACCGCCATTTCACAGCACTCAAATCCGCCTAACTTTATCATAAAGACGAATCGGGAATGAGGGTGAAATCCATAAATGATTGCGCACGAAGCAACGCCTCTCCGCTTTGGACAACGGCATTGAGAAAAGAAAACTTACTAAACATTAACTAAAATACCCGACATCGTTTTTCTCAAAGTGGGTAAAGCAGGCGTCTTGCCTGCCTTATTGATGCAGACGGGACGCCCGCTCTACCCATATATTCCTCCTTAGCATCCCAAACCATATCGGGTGGGATTTGTTGTTATTAGTACAAGTCGCGCTTATCCGTATGATGAAACATTCGTGCTAAACTATAAAGTTCATACTGCGTAACGGACGCTCTTTCTATTCGTTCTATCGGGGTGAATGGGGCGCGCATTGAGCGTCGAGAGTCGAATAAGTACGATACATTCAGTAAAAAACGCCCAAGATAAAAATTTAATATTAGGATAATACCATGTCTATCGTTGCGGCTATATTGAAAAAAATATTCGGCACCAAGCAAAACCGCGATATGCGGCGCTATGCTCCTCTCGTCCAGGCGGTGAACGATTTCGAGGAATGGACAATCGGGCTTTCCGACGGCGAACTGCGCCAGCAGACGGATATCTTTCGTCAACGCCTCCAAGACGGCGAATCCATCATGGATCTTGTTCCCGAAGCCTTCGCCGTGGTTCGCGAAGCGTCTAAAAGAACGCTGGGAATGCGCCACTTCGACGTTCAGCTCGTCGGTGGTTTGGTTCTCTTGGAAGGGAAAATCGCTGAAATGGCCACTGGCGAAGGCAAAACGCTCGTCGCCACTCTTCCCGCGTATTTGCGCGGCCTTACGGGTAAGGGCGTCCACATCGTCACTGTCAACGACTACCTCGCCCGCCGCGACAGGGAATGGATGGGGCCGATTTACGAGTTTTTAGGCCTCACTGTGGGAACTATCCAGCACGATCTGGATCCGGAAGCGCGCCAAGCCGCCTATGGCTGCGACATCACTTATGGCACCAACAACGAATTCGGCTTCGACTACCTGCGCGACAACATGGCCATCGCCAAGGAATACTGCGTCCAGCGAGGACTCTATTATGGCATCGTTGACGAGGTAGACAGCATCCTCATCG
Organism: Candidatus Omnitrophota bacterium; assembly: GCA_040755155.1. Classification (NCBI taxonomy): domain Bacteria; kingdom Pseudomonadati; phylum Candidatus Omnitrophota; species Candidatus Omnitrophota bacterium. The sequence goes on from JBFMBP010000098.1 coordinate 22,414, forward strand.
ACGAGGCGCGAACGCCGCTTATCATCTCCGGTCCCGCCGAAGAATCCACTGACAAATACTACGTTGTTGACCGCGTCGTCCGCCGCCTGGTCAAAAACAAGGATTTCACCATCGACGAACGCGACCAGGTGGTCATGCTCACGGAAGAGGGCAGCGAGAAGGTGCAGCAAATCCTCAACGTCAACATCTACGACGAGCAGCATATCGACCTCGTTCACCACATCCAGCAATCGCTGCGCGCCCATTATCTCTTTCTGCGGGACGACCGCTATATGGTAGAAAACGGCGAAGTGGTCATCGTCGACGAATTCACTGGGCGCAAGATGCCCGGACGCCGCTACAGCGACGGCCTCCATCAGGCTCTTGAAGCCAAAGAGGGATTGAAAATCCAACGCGAAAATCAAACCCTGGCCACGATCACCTTTCAGAACTATTTCCGGCTCTACGAAGTCCTTGCAGGCATGACCGGCACCGCCGACACCGAAGCAGCGGAATTTATGGAAATCTACAAACTTGAAGTCATCGTTATTCCTACGAACTGTCCCCTCGCCCGTCTCAACCATCCCGACGCCGTCTATAAAACCGAAAAAGAAAAATACGCCGCCCTCATCGAGGAAATCGTCCAAACTCATGAAAGCGGACGCCCTTCTCTCGTAGGCACGGTCTCCATCGAAAAGTCGGAAAAAGTCTCCGCCATGCTCAAGCGCCGGGGAATCAAGCATACCGTCCTCAACGCCAAACATCATGAAAAGGAGGCCGAAATCGTCGCCGAAGCCGGACAGCCCGGCGCCGTCACCATCGCCACTAACATGGCCGGACGCGGCACCGACATTAAGCTAGGCGAGGGCGTCGCCGGACTTGGCGGATTACACATCATCGGCACGGAACGCCATGAAAGCCGCCGCATCGACAACCAGTTGCGCGGACGCGCTGGACGCCAGGGCGATCCCGGCTCTTCGCGCTTCTTCCTCTCCCTGGATGACGATCTCATGCGCATTTTCGGCGGCGAGAAGATCAAAGCGCTCGCCGAACGCTTCGGCATGGCCGAAGGCGAAGTGCTCGAACACCGCATGGTTACTAAGGCCATCGAAAACGCCCAGAAGCGCGTCGAAGGCCACCATTTTGACATGCGCAAGCACATCCTCAAATATGACGACGTAATGAACAAGCAGCGCGAGGTTATCTACGGCATCCGCCAGGACTTGCTCCACGGCGAAAAACCCGATTCCTATTTTTGGAACATGTGTCTCGACGTCATCGACTACGCCGTCAGCCTCACCATCGCCGATCCTCGCGATAAAGACAGTTGGGAATTGGATAACTTAAAAAACCAGCTGCGCAACTTCTTTCATCTCGTCATTCCCTTTGGCGAAGATGTCGCCGATTGGCTGCAAATCGGCGTCGGCATGAAGCGGGAGGAAATCCGCGCTCAAATCGAAGCGAAAGTCCGGGAAAAATACGACGAACGCAAGCAAAAATTCGGCGAAGATTTTTCCAAGTGGCTCATGTCCGTCATCATGCTGCGCACCGTTGACGCTAAATGGAAAGAACACCTCTATACGATGGATCATCTTAAGGAATCCGTCGGCTTGCGCGCCTACGGCCAAAAAGACCCCTTGCAGGAATATCAACGGGAAGGTTTTCAGATGTTCGAAAGCATGTACGAAGGGATTCAACAGCAGAGCGTTTCCAGCTTTTTCCACGTCGAAATTTCCCGCGAAGACCCCCGCCAGCGGATGCAGCCCGCGCCGCAGCCAATGGCCACGAACCGCAGCGACGGAGCTTCCAGCGGCCCCGCCCCCGTAAAAAGAGCCGCGAAAATCCAACGCAACGATCCCTGCCCCTGCGGCAGCGGCAAAAAATACAAAAAATGCTGCATGATGAAGGAAGGGGTTAAGGCTTCTTAATCATGTTTTTGTAACAATAAAATTATCCGAATCAAGTGTCCAGGATGCTTGAATGTACAAGAGAAAGATATCCTGCGTATTGTTCGTACGTCATTCCACCAATCGGGATTTATAAAAATCATCTCAATAAAATTATGCTAAAATTTAAATAACTAAAATCGATAGAAGAGGAATAGCTATGACAAGTAAGAAGCAAGAAATTATCGAATTGATTCAAACGATGCCTGATGACGCCGATTATGACGAGATTATGGCCCAAATTTACTTCAAGCAATCGGTGGATCGAAGTCTCAAGCAAATCGAAGAAGGCAAGACGATTTCTCACGAGGAAGCCAAGATAAGATTATCTAAATGGATTCCACAATGAAAATACGCTGGACGCAACGAGGCATCGATAGTTTAGAATCTATCGTAGATTATATAGCGGCCGATTCGGAATATTATGCAGGACGTTTGGCGGAAGGGATTCTACATTCTCTTGAAATACTGAAGAATTATCCCCAACTTGGGCGCGTCGTTCCCGAATTTAATCAACCCTCAATTCGGGAATTGATTTATCATAATTACCGCATTGTTTATAAAATCGAACAGCAAACAATTATCGTTTTGTTGGTTTCGCACGGAATGCAAATCTTGCCCAATATTCCCTATAATGAAAATTAACAGATGCATAGATGGGTTCAAAGCGAAGCGTAGCCCACCATTTTCCTGATTATTTAGAGTGATTGTTATTGTTCCGAATATGCTCCAGCATGGCAATGATAACGAAAAAGATAATCGTTTGCGTCAAGACGACGTAGGCGCCGAACGGCTTGTTGATGATGGGCAGCACCAGCGCGGCGCTGCCGACGCATAACGTCACCAAGTGGATAAAAAAGACGGCCCGCCGGTGGCTCATCCCCAATGCTACGAGGCGGTGGGAGAAATGATTTTTATCGCCCACGTAAATCGGCTTGCCGTTTTTGAGTCGGATCAGAATCACGGAGAGCGTATCGAAGATGGGTACGGCTAAAATCACCGCCGGCATTGCCACCGCCCAACCCGTCGCGTTTTCCGTTCCCGTTTGGTAGAACGTCGATTGCACCGTCAGGGCGGCGACCATGTATCCCACTACCAACGATCCCGCGTCGCCCATGAAGATGCTGGAGGGATTCAGATTATAGCGCAAGAATCCAGCGATGCATCCCGCCAGCGTGAACGCGATGGAGGACATGAATACCTGCCGCCCGACCAAGAGCGTCGAGATGCCCAATAAAACCAAAGCGATCACGGCTACGCCGCCCGATAAGCCGTCCATATTGTCTAACAGGTTGAAAGCGTTGGTGATGAGAACGATCCAAAAGAGAGTGACGGCGAAGTTGATAAAGGCGTGATCGATGAAAAGGGCGATCTGTATATTGCAATAATAAAGAATAATCGCCGCAACGATCTGTCCGGCCAATTTGACGAGAGGACTCATTCCAAATCGGTCGTCAATCAAGCCGAGAACAAATAAAATCGCTCCGCCGCTCAAAAGCCCGATCAATTCCCGCATCACGCGTCCGGAACCAGCGGCGAAATAGGAGAGATCGGACCAATGGCGTCCCCACCAGTTCGCTTGGGAAATATCGCTTTTAAGAATCCAATTCAAGATCGAGAGGTCGCCGGCTACGGCGATGAGAAAAGCGAAAAAAATCGCCGCGCCGCCCAACAGCGGCTTGGGATTGTGATGCACCTTGCGTTCCCCGGGGTGATCGAGAAAGCCCAAAACGGGCGCCAATCTTCTCATGAGGGGAGTTAATAGGAGGGAGAGGAGAAAACCCTCAAAGAATAATAGGAAAAAGTGATACCATTCCATAAGTAGAACGATTCGATCCCTCGAGGCTGGATTTTATCTTTCGCGGCGAATTCAATGTCATGCGGTCCTTTGGAACGCGATAACGAAATTCAAGCGTTTTCCAAGGGGATCGGACGAACTAGAAGAGACCGCAGTCGGTAATAAATATAACAGAGGCGTTCACGGCAAACAAGGAAAACCTCTTAGAAGACAAAAAATAGTGGGATGGTTTTCCTCTTCTTGCCCAACGGTTCGCTTTGTTTTCCAAAATAATCGATGATTATCATAACGATTGGCGTTCTCATCCGTTATGGCAAGAGAGGTATAAGCGTTTGAATCTAAAATTTTCTCCAAGGCGGATTTCTTCTTTTTTATCCGCCATTGTCTCATTTTTGGGACAACCTGTCCTCATTCATGCAAAATTTGATCGATAGATCACCCCAAAACCCCCAATACCACCCTATATTTATGGTACGTTTTTTGTACTTTAATAAAATATAAACTATAATAAGTTATGATTGAACCAAAAGAAAAGGAGAGATCATGTCTCCCAAGTCTCCATCTCCCCCAAATAAAGGGACGAATTTTTTCAAATATCTGGCGCAGATGACTAAGGCGGCGCTATATCGCGTCGCACAACGAATCAAGATTCCAGGACGAAGCACTATGACGAAATCGGAACTTGTAAGAGCGCTAGCCAAAAAGGAAACGGATGTGGCGCCATTGTTGGAAAACGGCGTCAATGGCAAAAAGTCTCCCCATCCCGCCGTAACGGAGCCGGCCAAAAAATCAAAAAAGAAAGAGGTTCCAGCGGTAAAACAGCCAATCGGCAAATCCGTCACTTCTCCCATGCCGGAGAAGGAAAAGCCGCCCGTTCCTTTGGAACCTTCCCGTGTCTGGGTTGGGGAGGAAGGCCCCGATCTTCCCCGCGCGTACGGTAAAACCCTGCTTCTGGCTCTTCCCCGCGATCCCCATTGGGCATTCGTCTATTGGGAGATTACGGACGAAAGCCGAGAGGCGATTTTGCGTGAAGAAGGGGAGTGGTTTTTCGACGTCGCCGTTCCCGTTTTGCGCATCTATAACGCCGAAGGGAAATTCCTCCAGGAAATTCCCATTCTTCTCGACGCCGGAAGCTGGTATATCACCCTCGAATCCGGACCAGAGTATGAGTTTGAACTGGCGTTCAAGCGCGGAGACGGAACCTATCGCGTTTTGGTCCGCTCCAACCGCATCATGCTGCCCCCATCGCGTCCCAGCGACGCCACAGACGAAGAATGGTCTATCATGGAAGAGAAATTCGAAGAGATGCTCAGCTTATCCGGCGGCTTCGACGACGCTTCCTTCGGAGGCTCGGCCAGCGCCATTCGGCACATTCTTCGGCATCGGATGCGCGCGCCTTGGACGGTTTCGCTGCATGAATTCCAGTCGTCGCATCTTATGCCGTCGTCGCTTTCGATGCCGTCCTCGCATAGCGTAACCAAACGTTCGAAGTAAACGGAGTGAGAGCAGAAGAGGCTTCCATCCTCTTGCTGGAGTTTGGCTGTTTACTAGTTTGGGGCTTGGGCATGCGGCGCAATTTCTCCGGCTTCTCTACGCGCTCCTCCTGCGGCGCGAAGCCCCAGAAATGCCAAAACTCCATCTCTTCCGCTGTTTTCTTTGCTTCGCAATAGCCAAACTTCAGTCCCTCTGGGAGAGGGATTAGGTGAGGGAATAATAAGTCTATTAATATCAGCGCACACCTAACCGCTCCCCTCCAGGATGAGGGATTTTTATTAGCGGTAAATTCAAAGGTGTTTGGTATTAATCTTTAAAAATCAAATCAGGTTGGCGAGCCGCCTTCACTTCGTCCAGCTTGCGCACCGGCATTGTATGCGGCGCACTCAAAACTCGCTTCTGATCGTTTTCGTAATTCTTCAATACCTGCGCCGCCGCATCCGCGAATTCGTCGAGCGTACGCTTTGATTCCGTCTCCGTCGGCTCGATCATTAGCGCTTCCTTGACGATCAGCGGAAAATAGACGGTCGGCGCATGAAAGCCGAGATCAAGCAGGTTCTTGGCGAATGCCATCGCCGTCAAATCGCCGAAGCGTTCTTTATTTTTCATGGTTAGAACGAATTCGTGCATGCAATCGCCTTGCATGGCGGGCGGGATTATCTTTTCGAATTTCGATTTGAGATACCGCGCGTTGAGAACGGCATTGTTGCTGTTTTTTCGGATGCCTTCTATGCCATGCAGTCGCATGTAGACGTAAGCGCGCAGAACGATTCCCACATTGCCGAAAAAGGTGGAAAGCTGGCCTATGCTCTTTTCATACTCGTAATTCAGGGTATAGGAATTCGCCTTTTTCTCGATGACGGGAATCGGCAGGAAGGGCAGCAATTTCTCTCCTACGCCTACGGGACCGCTTCCTGGCCCGCCGCTGCCATGGGGCGTAGAAAATGTTTTATGCAGATTGATGTGCACCACGTCGAAGCCCATATCGCCAGGGCGCGTAACGCCCGCGATAGCGTTGAGATTGGCGCCGTCGTAATAGAGCAGCGCTCCCGCCTCGTGCGCCAAGCGCGCAATCTCCACAATATCCTTTTCGAAAATTCCCAGCGTATTGGGATTGGTCATCATCAAGGCGGCGGTATCGTTATTGAGTTTCTTCTTCAAGTCGCCGAGATCGACGCAGCCCTCAGTGTTGGACGCCACTTCGACGATCTTGAAGCCCGCCATCGCGGCGGATGCGGGATTGGTGCCATGCGCCGAATCGGGAACCAGTACGGTTTGGCGATGGTCTTTTCGATCTTTATGGTACGCTCTCACCATCAACATCCCGCAAAATTCGCCGTGCGCTCCGGCGCAGGGATTCATGGTAACTCGCTGCATCCCCGTCAAATCGGCGAGAAATCGCGCGATTTCATCCATGACGAATAATATCCCCTGCGCCGCCTCCGCTCCTATTTCGGGATGCAGATCGACGAAGCCGGGCAACTGCGCCATCGCTTCGCAGATTTTGGGATTGTATTTCATCGTGCAAGAGCCAAGGGGATAGAATCCGCTATCGATGCTGAAATTGCGACGCGACAGCCGCGTATAATGGCGCACAGCTTCCAATTCGCTCACGTCGGGAATGCGGGGGGGCGCCCCGGCGAGGCATTCCGGCGGCAATAAATCCTCGATCGGCTTCTCCTCCGATTCGCGGGGAAACCAATCGCGTCCTTCTCCAGCATGATCCAATTCAAAAAGCGTCGGTTCGTAAGCGTCAAGCGGCATGTATTTTCCTTTCCGATAAAACCAGCAATGGTTTTCTCATAAGTCGAAGGGATATCGCAAGGGCAGAAAAAACCTTGCCTTTGCCACCCCGTCGGTTCTCTTCTCCCTCGCCCATCGGGAGAGGGCTGGGGTGAGGGGCGATTTTTTATTCCATAACCTTTGTGAGAATTTCCGCATAGCGTTCCATATCCGCTTTGCGAGTCAATTCCGTAGCGCAGACCAGCAGCGCTTCTTTTTCACCAGCCAATCCTGGCGCCAAACGAATTCCCGGCGCGACTTGTTCTTCCTTTGCTTTCGCCAAGAAATGTTCGATAGGAATCGGCAATTCGAGAACGAATTCGTTGAAGAAAGGTTTTTGAAACGCCAATCGCACACCCTTTACGCCGCAAAGCCGTTCCTGCAAGGCGCGCGCGTTGCGAACGCTGCGTTCGGCGGCTTGCTGCAATCCTCTCGCGCCCATCGTGAACAGATACATCGCGGCAGCTAGCGCGCACAACGCTTGGTTGGTGCAGATGTTGGACGTCGCCTTCGCCCGACGGATATGTTGCTCCCGCGTTTGCAGAGTCAGAACGTAGCCCGTCTTGCCGTCTGCGTCCGTTGTGCGTCCCGCAAGCCGTCCGGGAAGTTGTCGAATGTATTCTCCCTTGCAGGCGATAAAGCCCGCATATGGACCGCCGAAACTGAGCGGCATCCCCAACGGTTGCAAATCGCCGAGGACGATATCCGCGTTATATGCGCCCGGCGGTTTGAGTAATCCCAGCGAAATGGGGTAAACGGCGACGCCCAAAAGCGCTCCCGCTTCCTTCGCCGCCGCGCTCAGCGAGTCCATCGGTTCCACAACGCCGAAATAATTGGGATTTTGTAGAAAAACGCCAGCGCATGACGCATCCACCATGCGTTTAAGACTTTCCGCGCAAGTGGCGCCGCCGTCATGCGGAATCTCGACGACTTCGATGCCCGCCGCAACGAGGTAAGTATTCAACACGCGGCAGTAGTGAGGATTCGCGGCGGCGGAGACGGCGATCTTCTCCTTGCGCGTCAGACGGCAGGCCATCAGAGCCGCTTCCGCCAGCGCCGAAGCGCCGTCGTACATAGAAGCGTTGGCCGCTTCCATCCCCGTCAAACGGCACATGAGGGTTTGGAACTCGTAGATGGATTGCAGCGTTCCTTGGCTGGCTTCCGCTTGGTAGGGAGTATACGCCGTAACGAAATCGCCGCGCGACAGCAGCGATTTCAACGCTTGGGGAATGAAATGGCGGTAGGCGCCGCCTCCCAAAAACGAGGCCATACGGCGGCCTTCGTTGCGGCGCGCCAAGTCTTCCATCTCGTCGGCGATTTCCATTTCCGTCATCGGCGCTGGAAAGGGTATCTCCGGATTGCGCAGAGCGGCGGGAATCGATCGGAAGAGGTCATTCTCCGTCGCCAAGCCCGCCGCCGCCAGCATCTCCCGTCTCTCATAGGGAGTATGGGGAATATAATCCATGAACGTCTCCTAAATAGAAATACTTATTTCTCGAATGACAAGCAGTGCGTAGCGCGTAGGGTGGGCTCAAAGCGAAGCGTAGCCCACCTAGAACTACCCGTCCTTGCCTTCTTCAAATATGAGTTACGAATTTTCCAAGTGGGATTCGTAAGCCGTTGCATCCATTAATTCGTCGAGTTCGGCGGGATCGAGCATTTGAATCTTCACGATCCAGCCTGCGCCGAAGGGATCTTTGTTGATGATTTCGGGATGATCGTTCAATTCCGTATTGACGGCGACGATCTCGCCCGCGATAGGGGCGTACAATTCCGCCGCCACCTTGCACGATTCGATCACGGCGCATTCGTCGCCGACGTCCACCTTGCGCCCGATCTCCGGCAATTCCACGAAGACGATGTCGGTCAATTGCTCCTGCGCGTAATGGGTGATTCCCACGGCGGCGGCGCCGCCCTCCACCCGCACCCATTCGTGCGATTCCGTATACTTCAAATCCTGCGGCGTCATGCTGCTGTCCTTTCCGATATAAATTAACTTTCAATTAGTCTGAATTTCGTTTGCAAGCAATCCCAAAAGTAAGCGAAAGAGGGCGAATGCAGCTTTGCGCGGTTGGGATTGAATTTTGCAGCGATCTGTTTAGCCAACAGTGTCTTATTGGATATGTAAATGCGTTTAAGATCGATTTTTTTAAGAGTTTTTTTAGGATCAATTATACCCGTGTCATCTGGAGGTTCGTAATTGGCGGAAGGAAATAAGTTCTTGATAGCGCCGTCATCGGCTAAAAGCCATGATTCCAGACCGCGAATTACAACGCATATAAATAGATTTCTTTCTTCTATCGATTTTCTGCATTCGTGGATAATGTTTTTATTGAACAACATCCTTACTTCTGAAATGCATGCTTGTTCATGGCTATCCACTAAAATAAAACAACCATTATAATTCCGATTCAAGCATTCCTCCCAGAAAGAAGGGGTCTTACTAATCAATTCTTGCTTGTTTTTATAATTTCTAACTTTAAAGATGATTTGAGGGAAATATCTAAATAATATTTTTTCGTAAAATTCTTTGTCGGAATTTCCCTCTACGCCAACGCCGATAATCACGGAATGCCTCCTAGAGCGCCTTGCTCCCAGAGTTCTCCTAAACTGAAGTATTTGAGAGAGATTTCAATATCTTCGACGCTGGATGCTCGTTTGGTTTTCGTAAGTCCTTCATTCTTGGCAAATAAAATGATTTCTTCAGGATTCAGATAATTCATAAAATTAGGATTATGCGTAGTAATGAGGAATTGCGCTCCCAAATCTTCGCTGGCTTCTCGGAATAATTGCACGATATGTTCCGCCAGATAGGGATGCAAACCGTTTTCCGGTTCTTCGATCATGATTAAGGAGCCTTTTTTGGCAACCCACTCAGCAATAGCAAAAAGGGCCAGAAGCCGGATGACTCCGTCGGCGGCGGCGTATTGCCGAATCGTTCCCGTGAGATTATCTTCGATGAGTTCAAAAGAACGACTGTCGGCTTCCGAAAGATATAATTCACCAAGTCGATCGAATCCTGGGATAAATCCTTGAAGAAAACGATCAGCGCCGCCGAATCCAAAACTGTCCTTGGGCATTGTTTCGGAACACTCATGAAGAATATCGGCGAGATATTGCCCTTCTTTCCCAAGATGCAGGTTTGATGTTGAACTCGGCATAGGATGCCGGGCAATGTTAGGGGAAATATCAAAGAATCGCCATTGTTCAATTAAGAATCGAATGGAAGATAATAATCGTATTCCCACGCCGCTTACTAATAATCTTGCTTTATCATTTTCGGGGAGAAGATAGATTTTCCCTTTTGGCCAAAAATCGGATAAGGAAGATTCCGTTATTGTAAATTCCGTTTTATTTCTTATAAATTCGAATTTTTCTTCCTTGTTATCGCTATTCGTTTTCGTTCGTAATTGTTCGTTGACAATAATCGGAGCGTTTTCTTTATTGTCGAAATCCAATGTAAATTCGTATTCAAAATATTTTATCGTTTCTTTTATCGATTCGGCGGCGATTCTCAAACGAAGTTGACGATTCGGAGACAATCCAGTTCTATTAATTAGATTAAACGCTCCTCCCAACTCATTCACGGCATAATTCACATCGTGCGTCACCGCCAGTTTTAAAAACTCCAGCGCCGAGAGCAGGTTCGACTTCCCCGAGGCGTTGGCGCCGACGAGGAAATTAAGCGGACCCAAGCGGATTTTTTCCGGCGGAGAGCCGAAACTCTTGAAGCCTTCGATCTCGATTTCGGTGATCATCGCTTTTTCACGCTTTTACATGCTTGGTTACGAAAGGCGGTTTAACGATCTTCGCCGCTAGGCGCTTGGAACGAACTTCTACGGACAAATTATCCGTTTTTACATATTGCGCTTGCACTAATCCCATGCCGATTCCCGTTTCCAATGTGGGGGAAAATCCGCCGCTGGTCGCCGCGCCGATAGGTATTTCTCCCGCGTAGAGCGCGCAGCCCTCGCGGGGGATGCCTTTCTCTTCCAGCTGGAAGCCGATGCGCCTCCGGGGAACGCCCGTTTCTTTTTGTTTTTTTAGAGCGGCCAGGCCGATGAAATCTTCTTTGTCCAGATGAATCGCCCAGCCTACGCCCGCCTCCAGCGGCGTAATTTCTTCCGTCAACTCGTGACCGTACAGCGGATAGCCCATTTCCAGACGCAGAGTATCCCGCGCTCCCAGTCCCGCCGGTTGAGCGCCGAGCGCGCGGACGCGATCCCAAAAATCGCAAGTCTCGTCATCGCGAGCGATGATTTCGAAGCCGTCCTCGCCGGTGTAGCCCGTGCGCGAGACGATGATTTCTCCTTTTCCTTGGCTAAAATCGCGGGCGTGGTAGTAAGCCAATTCATCGGCGCCGGGAAACATGCTTTCCACGATTTTCGCCGCTTCAGGCCCTTGAACAGCGATCATGCCTGTTTCCAAGGTGTAGTCGTCCAATAACGTCTTCGGGGCGAAATGTTCCCGAAACCAAGGCAGCAGTTTTTTCCGGTTGGAGGCATTAACCACAACGACGAACCAATTTTCCCCTAGCCGCGTTACCAGAATATCGTCCTTTACGCCGCCTTCGGGATTGCAGACGACGGTATACCGCACTTGCCCGATTTCCATGTCTTTCATGCGCGAAGCGGTCAGCCGTTCCAGCGAATCGGCGGCTCCGCCGCCTTCGATCCAGAAGCGCCCCATGTGGCCGACGTCGAAAACGCCCGCCGAACGCCGCACTGCTTTATGTTCCAAGGGGATGGATTCGTATTGCACCGGCATATCCCAGCCGGCGAAATCGACCATCCGGCCTTTTTCCGCCAGATGATGATCGTAAAGAGGCGTTTTTGAACTCATCATGCCGTTCCATTTCCGTGTTTTATAAGGGAATAGCCTTCATTTTATCACGCTCCAGTCTTGAAAACCACTGACGCAGATTTATCAAAATCGAATACTTTTCAAATAAAATCCTAGAAAAAAAAGAACTGACGAGCGGCCAATTTGGCAATTCTAGTTCATCTATTCGTAAAACATGTAGATATATATGCAATAAAATCAACTAGATAAAAACATTGAATAAAAGGTACGTTTTTTGCTTATAATTTAGTTGAAGACAACTGCACATTAAATAAATAGAGAAGGGGGGCGTGAAATCATGTACCAGTTTCCATTCCAATTGTTTCACCCTACCCAATCTCTGGAAGCGGTCTTTCCCTTCCTCATCGGATTCACTTTTGCCGTCATCGCCGTATTTTTGCTTTGGATTATTATCGACTATATTCTATTCCGGCGAAGCGCAACCAAAGAACTACGCCTGTTTTATTCCTTAGCGCATCGATTCCATCTGTCCAATAGAGAAGCGAATTATTTGAAACTCGCCGCCTCGAAAAACAATATCCATCCCCTAAGCCGCATCTTAACGGAACAGGATCGCTTCGAAAGAGCCGTATTCTCAATGTATAAAAAATTCCGTCGTTTGATGATCCAAAACATCCGGGAAAAACTCTTCGGCTATAGACTTAAGCCCGCGGAGACGATCCATTCCACCAAGCAGCTGCCGCCCGGCTCGCGCCTGCTGTTGAAGTATATCCAATATCCAGACGCCCTGCTTTGGGGCCATTTGATCGATGTGGATAAAATGGGGCTGATCGTCGTTATTCCTTCCTACTACGAAATTCACATTCCCCTCCGGCCCAATACGCTATTGGAAATCACCGCGTATATTCCCGAACACGATCCCGTCGAATTCCGCAGTTGGGTGAAATCGGTGATTCCCGGACCGCGCAAAATGATCGTCATCGGCCATTCCGATTTCGTTCTCCGCGCCGAAGAGACGGAGGGCGATTTGCTATTCGGTCCGCAAAACCATCTTAAAAAATATCCCGCGCTCTCCTCCTCTTCCTCCGCCCCGCATGATTCTCCTCTACGATTTCGGTCTCGCTCTGTGAAGAATCCAAAATTCATTATGTCCCTTTAAGGATATTGCGAAGGCTTTCTTTTCTCCCCCTTTTTCCATTATGATGTTGGGGATATTTATCCATCAAACCTTTGGAGAACCGCTATGAATAAAAAGAACGCCCCTCACACGCTGCCCCGGCGCGGATTCATGAAAGCCGCCTCCGCAGGCGCTGGTTTAATGTTGGTCAAGCCGGAATCCGTATTCGGCGCCCCAGCCAATTCCCTCATCCAAGCGGGTCTTATCGGATGCGGCGGCCGTGGGACGCACGATGCCGGCGTGTTCGTCCGCATGACGGATACGCGCTTCATCGCTCTGGCCGATTACTTCGAAGACCGTCTGCAATCGACGAAAAACACTCTCGATGGCCGCTTGAAAGAAAAGGGCCAACCTGAAATCGAAGCCTCCAAACTATTCAAAGGCATGAAATCTTACGAAGACGTTTTGGCTATAGACGATATTGACATGGTTCTCATCACTAGCCCCGTCTATTTCCACCCCATCCATTTCGAAGCGGCGGTCAATGCGGGTAAGCATATTTACATGGAGAAGCCAGCGGGCGCCGACGTGGCGGGCGTCAAGAAAGTGATCGAGGCTGGACGCAAAGCGAATGGAAAAAAGAGCATGATGATTGGCTTCCAAATCCGCTTCAGCCTGGAATTTCAGGAAGCCGTAAATCGCGTCCATCAAGGCGATATCGGCGATCCCGTCAGCGGCATGGTCAATTACCATGCCGGCCGTCTTGGCGGACGCAACCTGCCCAACGCGACGGAAGAGGAAAACCGGCTGCGCAATTGGGTATTCGACAAAGCTCTTTCCGGCGACATCATCGTCGAACAGAACGTCCATGTTATCGATGTATGCAACTGGTATCTGCAAAACCATCCCGTTAAAGCTTTCGGAACCGGCGGACGCAAAGCCCGCGTCGATATAGGCGACTGCTGGGATCACTTCATCTGCATCTTCTGGTATCCCAATGATGTGCGCATCGATTTCAGCTCGTCCCAATTTCTACGGGGATGGGGCGATTGCCGCGAGCGCATCTTCGGAACCCGTGGAACCGCCAATACGCCTTATACTGGCAACGCCGAAATCACCGGCGACAAATCCTGGCAATCGGAAAATACCGATCTGCTGGGCGGTACGGAAGAACGTAAAGTTACTACCTTCATCGAAAGCGTTAAAAGCGGCAACTACGCCAACGAAACCCTGCAAGCCGCCGAAAGCACTCTGACTTGCATATTAGGTCGCATCGCAGCTTATGAAGAACGTATGGTAACTTGGGATGAAATGATGAAATCCAACCTGACGATAGATCCAAAACTTAAATTGTGATTTTATTATGCAATTACATTCCCAGACGCCCTTTGGGAGAGGATTAGGGTGATGGATTATAAGTTCATTTAAATCAACCATTACCAAACCTTTATTCCTCTGCGGAAACGTCATTCGTACAAAACAAAGCGGGCGGCTGCAAAGCCGCCCTTAGTCATGATAGGGAGGGAAGGAATTCTGAAAAGCGCACGGCGTTGAATATCTTGTTTTTGTTTCCATCCGGCGCAATCGACGCCGGGATTCATTCTCTGCGGCCTTAATTGATGAAATCGATCTTGATCGTTTTAGGAACGGATATTTCTTTTTTGGGAAGATGAATCGTCATTACGCCGTTCTCGTAAGTAGTGGTTATCGCTTCGCTCACGATAGCCACGGGCAGCGATATGCTTCGTTCAAACGCGCCGAAGCCTCGCTCCAACCGGTTCGCCGCCACGAAAGGCCGCTCGTCCGTCTTCTTTTTCTCGCCGCGGACGACCATAAAATCCTCGCCTGTTTCCACGATCAGCCGATCGGCGTCGATCCCTGGCAGGTCCATTTCGATGACGAAACATTCGGCGTTCTCAATGATATCCACAGCGGGTTTCCAGTCTTCTCTCGGCGCGCCGCAAGTTTTTTTATCTCCCGCCAGCGGAGAGAGGAAACTCTCGCACGGTTTTTTACCTTGGAAAGGGGATTTCTGCTCACGTATATACATGATGAGAACTCCTTTTGGGGGCGTCGCATCCGGTCGATGCCGGAACGAACCCTTGCTTATATTCTACAACGACTTTGCCGTCAAACAAAATTTCAATAAATAATTTTGCATATTTGTCATATTTGTTATCGACTTCTTTTTCAATTTTATTAATAAGCAATTTATAGGCCAACACAACGCCAACAATAGTTTTGTTTTATTATTATCTCTATTCCACCCGATTCGTCAACTTATCTTGGGTAAATTATCAATTTTATATATTGTTTTATTTAAAATATGTATCGGGACAAGATACAAACAAGTAACCATGTAACTGTTTTTCAAACGATATGTCCTTTTTCCTTTCTTCACCGATTTCTTTATTGTTCCCTTTTTTAAACCTGAATCGTTCTATAATAGGCCATTTTGGCGCAATCATGACATGTGCATTGGATTTTTCTCTTCTTCCTTTTGTCAAAATGATACGATCCATCCTAACTTATCTCGCATTCGAGTCTTCTTGTACGTTTTAGGGAGTGAGAAAACGGCTTTTTGGCGCTGAAATTTCCTTGCTGGAAGATTCGGCATATCCGTCTTCCTCCCGCTATCCTTTCCGCTTGACGAATTCCTTTTCGCAGGCGAGAATGTTTTCTTCAGTGTTCATAGAGATTAACGAATTGCCATTTCATTCATAACTATCGTGGAGCAAGAGGAATGAAGAAAATCGTATTGCTTCGGCATGGCGAAAGCGTATGGAATCAGGAAAATAAATTCACCGGTTGGACCGATGTCGATCTATCGGAAAAAGGACTAGCGGAAGCCAATGAAGCCGGGCGCCTGCTGCGCGAAGGCGGCTACCAATTCGACATCGCTTATACTTCCGTTCTCAAACGCGCCATCCGCACATTGTGGATCGCCCTGGACGAAATCGACCAGATGTGGATCGACGTTCATCGCAGTTGGAGGCTCAACGAGCGCCATTACGGCGCACTGCAAGGCCTCAACAAGGCGGAGACGGCGGCCAAGTACGGCGACGACCAAGTGAAAATCTGGCGCCGTAGTTATGATGTTCCACCCCCGGAATTAGAAAAGACGGATGATCGCTTCCCCGGCAAAGATCGCCGCTACGCCAACCTGAAACCTGAAGAATTGCCCACCACCGAAAGTTTGAAACTGACCATCGACCGTTTTCTTCCCTATTGGTTTGACGTCATCGTCCCCAGCGTCAACGCCGGAAAAAGAGTGATTATCGCCGCCCACGGCAACAGTCTGCGCGGTCTGGTGAAGCATCTGGACAACGTTTCGGAAAAAGACATCCTCGAACTTAACATCCCCACCGGCATCCCGCTGATTTATGAGTTGGATGACGATCTGAAGCCGATCAAATCCTATTATTTAGGCGATGCGGAAGAATTGAAGAAGAAAATGCAAGCCGTCGCCAACCAGGGGAAAGCCAAGTAGTCCTTAATCGACGCTTGAAGGATGTTAAATCATGGATATTCATTTAACGCCGGAAGCGGAGCATACTATTAAACAATGGATTGGAGAAGGACTTTGCCGAACGCCGGATGAGGCGGTGGCTAAGGCCTTGGATTTGCTGAAACAACAGATGCTCGCAAAAGCCAAAACAAAAAGTTCTCTGAAGAATTTGAAGAAAATGGCTGGATGCTTAGCCGACTTGGATGTTCTAAAAGAAGACAGCGTGAAAATTCAAAGAGCGATGCGTAATGAATGGTAATACCAATACCTATCAAGATTGTAACATATCATTCCTTCTCCCCCTGGGAGAGGGAACAGGAATTGCGTAACATGAGGTAGTAAGAAGGAATTTCTATTACGTAAAATTTGATCTTAAACCAAAAAATCAATGCCATCCGAAACCCCGGCTATACAAATCCCCCAAAGAGAAGTCGTCCGCGAAGTTATGGCGAACGGGACGGTCTTTCTTTACGCTCCCAATCCATATAATCCCATTGTGGCGATGAACATCCTCTCCCGCCAGGCTTCCCGCCACGAACAGGCCGAAAAAGCGGGCATGGCCAATCTTTGCATGAGGCTCCTATCCGCCGGAACGGATCTGCATACGGAAGAGGAGATCGCCATTAATCTCGAACGCAACGGCGCCCTTTTCAAAGCGGAAGCGGGCAAGGACAACAGCGCCGTTGATCTGCTCTCCACTACCCATTTTTTCCAGGACGATCTCCAGGCGGTTTTGGAATTATTGGATCGCCCCACGTTTCCCGAAGACAAAATCGAGCGCGAATGCGAAATTGTCCGCATGAATATCCTCGAACAGGAAGATTCGCTCTTGACTTACACGATGCGCATTTTCCGCAAGCTGTTTTTCGGCGATCATCCCTACTCCTGGCCCAATATTGGCCTGGTGGAAACGCTGGACAATATCGAAAGAGACGATCTCGTCCCCTTCGCCCAAGGCGTTTTCGAACCATCCAATCTCATTGTTTCCGTTGTGGGCGGTTCCGAAAAGAGCGGCGTCCGGGAGATGATTTCCAACGCCTTCGCCGATCGTCCCGTCAACGGCTATCGCTCCATTCCCGATCCGCCTCCCGCCGCTCCCGCCTTCGTTTCCAACTGCGAGAAAGTGGAACAAAAGGAATCAGAGGCGGAATACATTGTTATGGGTTATCCCGGCTGCAGCATCCGCGACGAGATCGCCATCCCCATGCGCCTTATTGGCGCCATTCTTGGCGGTTCGATGGATTCGCGTCTTTTCCGTGAAATCCGCGACAAGCGGGGCTTATGTTACCAGGTCGGCGCCAATTTCACTCCCTCGCATGGCCATTCGCCCTTAATGATCTACGCCGTCTCTTCGCCGCAAAACCGGAGGGACGTGATTTCGTGCGCCGAGGCGGAAATCAAGCGGCTTCAGGACGAATCCATCTCGGAGGAAGAATTGGATCGCGTTAAAACCTACATTTGTGGTACTAACGTTATGTCTATGGAAACCGTCATGGGCCAGGCCTCTCGCTTTGCCCTCTACGAAGCCGCCGGGTTGGGATGGGAATACGCCAACCGCTTCTCCGAAGAGATTTATAAAGCCGACGCCCAAACTATCCAGGACGTCGCCCGCAAGTTATTAACCCATCGCCTGCTGACCATCACCGCCCCTCCCGCCTGAGTGACGCTCTCCCTTACGATTTCTCTCAATGTTGTCCTCCCTCCGCCGATATTAGGTTTGAATTTCCATGATTTGCCATGAGGGCGTACGAGGTTCGAAGAGTTTTCCGAAGCCAGACTGAACGACGGATTTTCCGTGGAGGTTTGGATGTACGGAAACTGTATTCTCTGCAATAACTACGCCAAACTTAACCGATTGTATATCTGCTCCGATTGCTTCCCCATCGACGAGCAACTGCTGCAACTCGCCCGCGATATGATCCAGGCGGAAGGGCGCATGAGCGTCTTCGAATTGGCCGATAAACTGAGCGTTCCCTACGAGCGCATCTTTCTATGGATTCAACAGCGTCGCCTGAAACCCGGCCAATTCCGTTATAACTGTCCTGTTTGCGGCAAGGATTTGCTCTATTCGTTCTGCGATTGCATGAAGAACTCCTACGCCAGCGAGAGCAGCGGCCGCCACGGCGTCCACCCGGAAAAATTCTATTCCGCCCTCCGCATCCATCAGCGGCGAAATTATTATTGGGATCATGAATCGCGCATCCGCCGCAAACAAAAGCGCGATATCTGGCTGCCGACGTAGAGTCAGAATCAGGATGAGCAGGATTTTCAGGATTTACTGGTTAAAAAGACAAAAAATCCTAGTCATCCTTAATTATCACTTGCAAATTAACTATGCGGGGAAAAACGCCTACCCTCCAGGCAATGAGCCAATCCATCCATCCTATCTTTCAACGCTTTAGCGAATGGAAGACGCTGGCGCTGCTCTGCGCCGCTTCATTCTTTTTGCTGGATATCGTTCCGGCGCTTTCGCCTGAAGCCGGATTCTCCTTTTCTTTCATTGCATTCATGGAGTTCATTGTATTGGCGCAATTGGCCTTCGCCTGGCGCATCCGATTGGGATCGCTTCCCATCTCTTCGATCTATATTTTAACTTCACTCTATTTCTTTCGCTTAGTCTATCGTGCTTCGTTAGGTCTGACGGCGTTGTGGGGAATGCGGGGGGGATGGATTCATACTCCCCTATTAGGTTTGGTTTGGTATGGCGTGGGAACGTTGATGCTTCACCCCGATGCTTATAGGGAGATAGAACGCTATAGCCGGATAGTCGGCGAATGGCCGAATGGAAAGAAACGGTTTTATACAGCCGTTTTTTTTGTCTTGCTGACAGCGCTGTTTTTCGCCCTGCAATCGCGCAATATTTCCCGCGACGGTCTCGACTGGATCGAACGTTCAACGAAGCCCGTGTGGCATCTCTATATGCGCGAGCCGTTAACCATCGGTCTTCACCGGCTGCTTTACCTCCTGGTTCGTCCGTTCTTTCACGTTCGCAACGATATGGCGGTTTCCTTTCAAATTTTCCCCATTTTATCCATCGCGGCGGGGCTTTGGAGCGGGTTCTGGTTCCTCAAAATCGTCCGCCTCGCCTGGCGCGGCAATGTCGACCGCGTTCTCGCCTGCCTGCTCGCCGCCGCATCGGGAGGTTGGATGATCCTCAATTTCGGCCATGTCGAAGTCTATCCTATCCTAATCGCCGGACTGTTGCCGACGTTCTATTTCGCGCAGCGTTATCTCGGCGGCCAAGGCTCCATCCTGCCCGCCGCCGTTGGTTTTTCCCTAACGTTTCTCTTGCATTTATCCGTTGGCTGGCTGATTCCCGCGTTTGGGCTGCTTCCATTTATGCAAAAAGAACGCAAGAAAATTTTCCCGGACGTTATCGTTTTTGGAACAACGTTTCTCGCTATTCAATCCGTATTTTGGCTTTCGTTGCTCGTTTTCTGTTACGGCTCCGATCCCTCGCGGATGCTGGCGAGGCTCCATGAGGATTTCAACGTCGGTCCGGATCGCGCTATGTTTCTTCCCGGTTGGGCGTTGCTTCAAGGACGCCATTTATGGGATTTGCTCAATGAAGCGATTTATTTATCGCCACCCTGCTTGTTACTCTTTCCTCTCGCTCTCGCTATTCTCGTCCGGCGCCTGAAAAAAGAAAACCTATTTTGGATGCTGCTCGCCGCTGGATATCTCGCCTATACCTTTTTGTGGAATCCCGACCGAGGCTATCCCGAAGACTGGGACCTCTTTTCGCCAGGCGTTCCTATCGCCGTTTTCTTTTTGCTTCATATTTATCTACCGGCGACGGAAACGGAGGCGCAGCTTCATCCAAACCGATTGAATATCTACTTGGCCGCTATGGGAACTCTGCCTTACGCCATCGCCCAAATTCTCTATCATCGCCTCATCCCATTCTCCCGCGCCGGGTTTCCTTGGATCGATTCTTCGATATAGCACGGAACATAATGGCGTTTCTCGACGACATTTAAATTTAATACTAACTCCTACGAATGAGGAGGATCGGCATGATCGCTAAAAGAACGATCTTAACGGCGTTGTTTTCAATATCCATCGGCTTCACGGCGGGAGCGGCGCCTTCCCCGGAATTCGGCAAGATTGAGTTGTTGCGCGACGAGTGGGGCGTTCCGCATATTTTTTCCGATACTGACGCCGGGGCGTTTTACGGAGTGGGCTATGTCCAGGCGGAAGACCGCGCTTTTCAGATGTACTATTCCCTGCGAATCATCCAGGGCCGCGTTTCAGAAATTCTCGGCGACGTCCCCGCGAACCGGCGCGATTTTTCCACGTTCGATCATGATAAAAAATTCCGAACCTTGGGCTTCTATCGCGCCGCTAACCGGCTGGTTGGCAAGTTGGATGCGGAAACGGTGAAATTGCTGCAAGCCTTCAGCGACGGCGTCAACGATTATGTCGCGGAAAATCGAACCAAATTGTTGTACCTCTTCGATGAACTCGGCCTTGAGCCTGAACCTTGGACGCCCGCCGACTGTCTGGCCAGTTGGTGGCATTTGGGTAACTTTTTCGCCGGAGACGGCTTGCGGGACGTTATGCAATATCACAACCGCAAGAATGGCGCGCGTCCCCAACCCGCCGCCAAAGAAGGCGCCCGCCCAGCGATGCGCGACAGCATGGAAGCCCTGGCGCAAAGAGCCGCCAATTTTAAGCCGCCGGTGGATGACGCCGCCGCCGTCGTTCAAGAAGAAGACATCAGTCCGGAATGGATCCAAAAAGTTCAAAATTTTCTCCAACAAAAAAGCCTATCTTTCACGAAGGATAATCCCAGCGGCGAGGTCAATCCCAAATACAGCCACGCCTGGGTGGTTGGCGGCCAGGCGACAACGACAGGCGGCGCCGTACTGGTCAGCGATCCTCAAACCCCGGTGCGCAATCCTTCCCTCCTTTACGAATATCATTTCCAAGGCAAAACCTTCAACGCGCGCGGAGCCGGCGTTCCCGGCAGTCCTATTATTCTCATCGGCTGGACGGATCGCGTCGCATGGGGATTGACGGCATTAGGCGCGGATCAAGCCGATATGTTTTTACTGAAAACGGACGCGGATCATCCCAACCAGTATTTCTTCGACGGCCAATGGCGGGATATGGCGATAACGAAAGAGACCATCAAAGTCAAAGGCGCTTCGCCGCAGACGCTGACCGTCAAGGAAACCCATTTCGGCCCCGTCGTTACGACGATCGCCTACGATATGCGTCCCGGCGAAGAAGCGGCGTTGAAGCGAATTCCCCTTTGCCAAACGGACAACGATACGATTCAAGGCGCCGTGGCCATGATGCGCGCCCGTGACGTGAAAGAATTTTCCAAAGCCATCGAAGGTTGGAGTTTCCCCTCGGCCAACATCGTTTTCGGGGATGCGCAAGGCAACATCGCCTATTGGGTATTGGCCGCCATTCCCATGCGTTCGCCTTTGGCTCTGGATGGCGAGAATGCCGCCCATGACGGCTCCGATTCCAAGTACGATTGGCTGGGAACTATGCCTTACGACCTGTTGCCCCATGTCGTCAATCCTAAGCGAGGCTATCTCCTCTCCGCCAATCACCGCCCCATTGGTTCCTTCTATCCCACGCTGCTCGGCATCAGCACCGGCTCGACCGGCGATACTTCCCGCTCCTGGCGCTTGCGCGAACGGTTGCAGGAAAAGAAAACTTTTACGCCGGAAGAGGTTCTCGCCATCCATTACGACTGCGTCAACGCTCCCAAGCGCGAAATTCTTCACCTCGGCTATCACATGCGCGACGTATTGAAAGCGCATCTCTCGGAAGCGTCATTGAACGCGCTGGCTTATTTGGAAGAGTGGTATAAGAACGGCGCCCAATCCGATATGGCGGTCAAAGGAACGGAACTAGTCAACTTGCTCTCTACTTTCTTCCGCATGACGGCGACGGAATTGGCGTTCGTCCACGGCGGCGGCGAGACGGGACTTACCCGCTTCCTTAAATCCACGCAATCGCGCATCCAAAAAAATCCTCAAGCGGATTTAGACGACATGGAAAAAGGATGGATCGACGAAACATTGAAATCGGCTTGGCAATCGGCTATTGCGAAATATGGGAGCGATCCGCAAAAATGGCATGAAGCAGCCCTGCGCGAAGCGCAACAGGAAACATTGGGTTATTTCGTTTCACTAGATAATTTCTCCGCTCTCGATCCTCAGAAGATCGTCAAGGTTCCTTATCTAACCTGCCTCGACGGCGGAACCATCCATTCGCAGAAAGCGCAATCCTATACGCAATGGGTTCCCATGAACGACATCGATTCCGCCAAGTCGCTATTGCCCATCGGCCCATCGGAACGCCCCGGTGATCCCTTGAGGTTAAGCGCTTACGAAATGTGGTCGAAAGGCGAACTGCATCCCGCGCCCATAACCCGTCAGGCAGTGGAAAAATACGCCAAAAACGCAAGAATTTTGTCAAAATCGAATTGATTTTTCTTGGATTACGATTCTTGTTTTGGTTATGTTCGATTTATTTTAAAAGGGCGCTTGAATTGATGCGCCCTTTATTTTTTGCGGGCGACGATTAAGGCGTGATCGTGCGGCAGGCCGCCATGAGCGAGAAGCAGGCGTTCGCATTCGATGGCCATGCGCACCATGATGGCGTGCTCGCGCTCGTTCTCTTCTTTAAAATTGCCCATGATGCCTTCGAAGAGAATGTGGAGGACGGTTCCGCCGTAATACTTGATTTCCAATACATCGAAACGTTTCTGGATGGCGGAGATGATGCGCGGCGAGCAGATCGCCTCGAAGGCTTGGTATTTCATCATCTCCTCGATTGTGGGGCGTTTGACGAGCGTCTTCCATTCGTCCGGGCGGTCGAGATAACGCCGCAATTCCTTGGGAAAGCAGGCCAGAAGGCGATTGGCGGCCTCTAACTGCGCGTCGCTCCATTGAAAGCGTTCGGGGCCGATAAATTCGTCGGCTATGAAATAGCCTCCCGGCTTCAGTTTCGCTTGCAGCTCGTCCAGGCATTTTTCCAATTGCTCGAAATGATGCAGCGACATGACGCCGAAGATGACGTCATAGCTGTTAGAGAGGGGGGCGTCTTCCAGGTAATTGGCATCGCCAACGAAATACCGCGCCCGTTCGCCGAAACCGCGCTCCTCCGCCAGCCGGCGCGCTTGTTCGATGGCTTGGGGGCTGATGTCGAACGCTTCCATGCGGCGCACGACGTCCCGTTGCAGAAAATGGCGCTCCGCATCGCCATGCCCGCATCCAGCGGTCAGCCCCAGTTCCGCAGGGCGGTGGAAATATTTTTCTTTGATATAATCCACCCAATCGACGTGCGGACGTCCGGAGACGCTTTGGCAGATATAACGGTAAATGAGGGGAGAATCGAACCAGGAAATGCGAACGCCGGTTTTGCTGCGTCCCCATAGTTCCCCTTCCCGCTCCACCAGTTTTCGATATTCCGCGCGGCGGCGATGGAAAAACACGTCAGTTCCCGCCTCCAACTTTTTCGCCGTGATCGAGAAGCATCTGTTCGTAGCGGTAGCATCGGGCTTTCAAATCGTTGAGCAAGGTTCGGGATTGCGCCAGATCGCTTTCGTTCTCTTTCAAGAGATGCTCCAGGTTGCCGATATGCTCGATGAATTTGGAAACGTCGTTCGTTTTTTGCTGCAAGAGCGCTTCCAATTGGCGGGCGTGCTTCGTGGCTTCGTTAACGAGATGTTCGAGATTTTGCGTATGTTTCAAAAGCCCGCGCCGATGCTCTTCCACATCGGCCAGGCGCAATTTTAATTCTTCCCATTCATGCGCGGAAATAGTTATGGTTTCTCGGTTGGGATCGTTCATCATAGTCGTTAGCATTTAGTCGGGGCGGCAAGGACAAAGTTGTTTTTGCCCTTGAATGATGCCGCAATAAATCAAGGGCAGAAAAAAGCTGTAAGTTATCAAGAGATGCTGAACAGGTAGTTATCAGGACATCCCTTACACTCAAGGATCAAGCGAAAACATGATACCTCCCAATTAAAACGATTATAATGGAGCTGAAAACTCTCTGTGCAGGAAGTGCGGGCTCCGGAGGCGTCCGTCCCGCGACGAAACGGTGCAGAGAGTTTTCTTGTCTGCCTACACCGGATCGGATCAAAACGCGTTCCCCCCTTTGGGGGGCGGAGGGGGGCTTGCCTCAGTCATTCACGGATTGATCGTCCAGAATCAGCGGAATACTTTTTCCCGCCGCCGGTTCAATTTCCCGGATATACAGGTTCCGATATCGGATCAAGAGCAATCCTTCCGCCTCTTCGACTTGAACCCGTTCTCCCGCCAGCGCCTCGCACACGAAGGCGTGACATCCTTTGTAGGTCAACCATCCGGAGGGGGTGATCCGAGTCACCGGCGCTCCCGGCGGATACTCCCATTCCGGCGGATGGGGATGGTACGGGCGGGGGCTAGGGGTATAGCGCTCGGCGGGCGTAACCATGCCCAGCGCTTCATGCGGACGTTCCTCATTGTACATCGTACGGAATTCCCGCAAAAACGTTCGCCAAGCCTCCAGCGAATCCGGAAGCCCTCGATGACGGACGGCCTCGTTCAAGGTGCGATGGAATCGTTCCACTTTGCCTTGCGTCTGCGGATGGCCAATCCGCCCGTGATAGAGACGGATGCCTTGCTGAATTAGAAAAACGCTTAATTTCGTCAAGCCGTGACCGTTGTTGACATTCCACCAGGGCGTCCCGTGATCCGATAAAATCGCTTCCGGCAATCCGTACCTTTCAAAGGTTTCGATCAAGCAGGGTTGCACTTCCTCGCGCGTTTGCCGGTCCAGTCCATGCGCCCCTACGAGAAATCGCGTTCGATCATCCAGGATCGACAGCGGGTAACAACGCCCCTTCGGAAGGGGATAGTCGCCTTTGAAATCCATCTGCCATAATTCGTTGGGCCTTTCCCGTTCGAACCGCTTGACGGCGGCGGCGCTACGCTCTTTCGCGGCGATCTTTTTATTCTGCTTGAGAATTCGGTGAATCGTAATCCACGGCAAATCGACGCCTTGTTTCACCAACTTGGGGCGAAGCTTCTTGGCTCCCTCCCCCCACTTCTCCCAGCATTTCACAACTTTTTCTTCAATTACTTCCGGCGTACGGTTCGGCGTATTATGCGGCCGTCGGGATTTCTTGTTGAGCTGCGTAAAACTCCCCGCTTCGTAAAAACGATCTTTCCATAAATATCCCGTTGTGCGGCTGATTCCGAATCGATGACAAAGTTCGCTGAAATTAACGCCTTCTTGGAATGATTGAGCGACAAATTGAATCCGTTTTTCCATAATATCCTCGACTTGCCAAGGCATCTCTCTTCTCCCCCTTTTTGGGATTTCTTTACCTTGGTATTGTAAACCATCTCCTGATAACTACCTGTCAAGGATGTTATGATAATGTACAAACAACCTTGCCCTTGGCGCCCTACAATTTCACTCCTCATGCTGCAAGATCAGCAGCAGGACGACGTAAGCGATAATTCCCGCTCCCCAAAAGATGCTGGCGAGGACGAAGCCTACGCGGATGATGCTGCTGTCGATTTCGAAATACTTCGCCAGGCCGCCGCAGATGCCCGCCACCATTTTGTCGTCTTTGACGCGGTAGAGTTTGCGGATATTCGGCATTGCTTCCGTCTCCGCCTCCGAACTCGTCTCGGCTTCGGCGGCTTCCAACTTGGGCGACGGTTCCGCCTCTTCTCCAGAAGAAAACCGATGCACGGCGTCGTAGACTTCATCGGTGAATTGCTGGTTGGCGGCTTTCTTCATCGATTCGACAAGCGCGGGATGAACGCCTTCCCTAAAGGAAATTACGTCCGCCGCCTCTTTGACGCGCTGGTAAGCCTGCCAGCATTTGTCCAATTCTCTGGCCAGCCGGTCGATTTCGGGTGTTTCTCGATTCAGGTTAGGGGGTAAATCCTTATTGAGAGCCATGAGATTTCATCTCCTTTTCCGGCATTTTTAGGCGATATCTTGCGCCTATTCCAATGAAATCCGTCGCGGTTAATTTTCCTTCTGCTTTAGGATGATGTTTGCTTTAAATTCTAAGGAATTCTTCAAAGGCAAAAACAACCTTACCCTTGCCACCCTGCCACCAGGAAGTAAAAAATTAAGACCTGTCCCGCCGCCGCCTTTCAACAAGGTCTTGCGCCATGAGCACGACGCCCGCCAGGATCAGAGCCGCCTGCCAGTAATCCGTGATGAAATCCCAGAGCGGGAAAATTCTCCAATTTTCGAAGAGAAAAATGACGCCCACGGCGGAAAAGGCGATGCCCAGAATGAATTGCCCCTGCTCATGGTCGCGGATGTAGTCCTTCAACAGCCGCAATCCCAACAGCAGCGGAATCAGCGGCCAGACGCGCTCCCAGGTGTACCAAGTGAAAAGTTGGATATCCATCTCATCCAAGACAGAGACGATGCCGATGGCCGCCAGGACGAAGCCAATGAAGAATTTTCCCGTCAAGCCTTTGGTTTTTTTGCGGGGAATCGCGGCGGCGGCGACGCTCGCCGTTCCGCCTCCCAGTTTCTCCTGCGCTTGCTGCCGAAGATTGTCTTGTTCCGTATTGGCGTTCATAGTTGCCTCCATAGCCGGTTGGGCCTGATTTTGCGGTTGAGGAGCGGGCGGCGTTGCCTTCTCGTTGATGGCGCGGGCGCTGACGATCGCGTCGGTGATGGCGTAGATATAAAGAATGGGGAATACCAGAATCGCCCAAAAAAAGGGCGATAACCGGAAGAAGAGATAATCTTCATGACGCCATCCGTTATCGAAGATGCCGCCGCCTAAAAAGAACGCGGCGGGATTGAAAATAAAAGGAACGCGGATGATGACCATCAGAACGAACGAACCGATTAGCATGAAGTAAATCAAAATTCCCTTAACGATCTGGTCGTTGTATACTTGCCCCGTACCGGGAAAAATGGCGGAAAGGACGCCAGCCAGCCAAGGTCTTTTATTGATGCGGCGCGGAGATTGCATGATTTTTCGCTCCGAGAATCTTCGGTCTTACGCCGAAAAAGTTTCATAGGCGGCATTCTTGTAAAGAGTACGAGCGTTGGATTCCTTTTCTGTCGCTTTTTCCTCATTTTTCGTCGCTTTTTCCAGACGGAAAGGCTTAGGCGTCCACTCGTTGGCGATGGAAGAGAGCCGGTCGGCGATGATTTCCCCCTTCAGGAGAAGGTAATCGGCCGCCTGGTTCGCTTTGGCCACGTAAGGATCGATCTTGCCCGCTTCTACTTGCGGCGAAATAAAGACGCTCCAGACGATGACGAACGCCGCGATGGAGACGGCCAAGGCTTCCCGCCGCAGCACATTGGGAACGGTCAGGGCGGATAAATAACGCGCCGCTGTTTTTATAACGCTAGCCAACGCGCCGAAGCCGGGAATCAACCAGACCAAGCTGCGTTGCGCTTCGCGCTTTGCGATGAACGCCATCACATCGTCAACCAAAGCGCTGGGAGGCGGGGGCAGTTCTATTTCATTCAAGGCGATTTCGATTTCTCCCAGGAGCGCTATAACGTTCCGGTTCTCTTCGCCGTCGAAAAGAAACTCATCTCCGTCGAAGCAATGGCCGCCCATATTCTCCGCAGATTCGTTCTTTTTCTTTTCCGGTTCTTGGCGATAGTTCATGATCGTTCCTCGGCGATGATATATTCCCTTCCAGCGATGTTTCTCAATCCGTTAAATCGTCAACTCTTTTTGCAGCGGACTCAGCAACTCCGCCAGTTTGCTTCTCGCCCGATGAATCTGGGTAGTCACCGTACCCAGGGGCATAGCCAGCGTATCGGCGATCTCTTCGTAGCTCAAGTTATCGAAATGCCGCAGCGTCAGAATCATGCGGTATTTCTCCGGCAGCCGCTGCAACGCTTGCAGGACGGCGGTTTGTCGTTCTTTCTTCATCCAGCGCTCGCGCGGATTTTCCGATTCGTCCGGCGCGTCGATTTCCTGGTTATCCTCCGCCGTCATCGAAACTGTAAAAGCGCGTTTTTTCTTGCGTTGATCCAGGAGGTAATTCACGGCGATGCGGCGGATCCACGCTCCAAACGGTTGTTCCATATCGAACTTTTCCAATCCGCGATAAGCGCGGTAAAAGACTTCCTGGACGGCGTCCTGAGCGCTCTCGGCGTTGCGGGTCATACCATAAGCAATGCGATAAACAACGCCGTTATAGTTCTCCACCAACGCGCGAAACGATTCGCGGTCGCCAGCCAGCACGCGCTGAATATAGGTTGCCTCTTCCGCCTGATCGCACATGTTCCCGGCGCCGTTTATTTCGTTTCGCAGGCGCAATAATATCTTACGAATATTTCATTTAATTATTTCACTCTATTTTATACTCTTTCTTCCCCGCCAATGTCCTATGACGCGCGTTCCCGCTTCCATATGGCGATATCTTGTTTATAGTTGTTAAGTCATATTATGCGCTATGGGAAATTAAAGGTATCTCTTACTCTCGACGTTTGAATCACGAAAACACGAAAGGAAAAAAGAAAAATACGAAAAAAAGATAAGAAAAAAGGTTAACGCAAGGAATCGCGTTATGTGAAAGTTTTTACCATGAAATCCAAAAGAATCCGCGATATCCGCGATTCGAATATTTCGTGGAATTCGAGTTATTTCGCGTCATTGCGATTCAAAAAACGCAACAGAAATAAATTCCAATCGCCGCTCTGGGACGGTTCCTCCAACGTGCAGGCGGGACGCATGCGCACTAGGCTGAGCAACATGAGTAATTATTAACTCAAGTTACGCGCAAGGGAAATAAAAGGAATCTCTTGATCTCGTCGTTTGAATCACGAAAACGCGAAATGAAAAAAGAAAAACACGAAAAGAAAAACGTTTGACGCAAGGAATAATGCTGCGAGAAAGATTTTTCCGTGGAATCCAATAGAATCCGCGATATCCGTGATTCAAAAATTTCGTGGAATTCGAGTTATTTCGCGTCTTCGCGATTCGATACGGCTAATCGCGATAGGCTCATCCTACCTTCTATTGTGCGTAACTTGAGTTATTAAATGAATATTATCTTGCTAAGAACGAATAGAAAGCGCGTTTACCAATATGAAAATCGGAATTTACGGATCGGGATCGTGGGGGACGGCGCTGGCGATGACGCTGGCGGCGAAAGGACGCGAAATCTACCTTTGGTCCAACGACGCCAAGGAAGCGGAGAAAATCCGCCATACCCGCCGCCTGCCGCATAAGCTGCCGGATATCGTCGTTCCGGATTCGATCGCCGTAACGGACGACGATGGCCCTTTCATAGAAGAAGCGGAGATGCTGGCGATCGCCGTTCCATCCAAATTCCTCAAATCTTTCGCGCAACAACACGCCCAACGCATCGCAGGCCAATCCAAACTTGTCGTCAGCGCCACCAAAGGGCTGGAATCGGGAACCTTGGCCACGATGAGCGAAATTCTGGAAGAAGTTTGGAAAGACCGCCCCATTCAGGGCGTCGTCGCCCTATCCGGTCCCAGCCATGCGGAAGAAGTAGCGCGGGGTTTGCCGACGGCTGTTGTAGCCGCGCACTCCGAGGAGAGCCTAGCCAAAGAAGCGCAAAAAATCTTTCAAACTTCCCACTTCCGAGTCTATACCAACCGCGACCGCAAGGGCGTCGAGATTGGAGCGGCTTTGAAAAACATCATCGCCATCGCCGTAGGCATTTCCGATGGATTGGGTTTCGGCGACAACGCGCGAGCGGCGTTAATCTCGCGCGGGCTTTACGAAATGAGCCTGGCGGCGAGAGAGATGGGCGCCCAGCCGGAAACGTTTTCGGGATTATCGGGCTTGGGCGATCTCGTCGTAACCTGCACCAGCCGCCATAGCCGCAATCGCAAGTTCGGCGAGTTGACCGCCAAAGGCTACAGCGTGGAAGACGCAGAAGAGGAAATCGGCATGGTAGTGGAGGGCTTGAGTACGGTAAAGGCGATTCCGGACATCAAGAAGAAGTTCAACGTTGAACTGCCTATCTCGGAAGAAGTTTTTAAAATCGTCTACGAGAACGCCAATCCCAAACGCGCCGTGGAACGTTTGATGTTAAGGGAATTGAAATCGGAAAGACTGCCCCGGTAAACGAATCACGCCACCCTGCATAGATATTGTTTTTTTTTATCCCTCTCCCAAGATTGGGAGAGGTTAGGTGAGGGTTGATATTATTAGACTTATTGATCCCTCACCCTGACCCTCTCCCAGAGGGCGAGGGAATTCATAAGCAATAATCCTAACGCAGACTGGTATTACATTTTTCGCACATCCGGAACGGAGCCGGTCTGCGCGGGAAGATTCGTTTGCCGGACGTTGCATCCCGTAAAAGGCGAATTCAGGCCGAAGCGGTCGCGCAATCCTTCCAACGCCTGCACTTGTTCGGGAGAAAAAAGGTTGACTTTGCCTAATTGGATGGCGACGAGAAGGATTTTGGCGAAATGCTCCATCGTCTCCATGCGGTAATACGCCTGCATGAGATCGCTTCCCCAAGAAAGGGCGCCGTGATTGGCCAATAGCAGGGCGCTATTGCCTGCGATATAAGGTTCGATGGCTTGCGGAATCTCGTCCGTCGAAGGCAAACCGTAGGGAGTAAGGGGAATTTGACCAACTAAGGCGACCACTTCCGGCAGTACGCATTGATCCAGCGACAATCCTGCTACGGCGAAACCGGTAGCTGTAGGAGGGTGCGCATGGCAAACCGCCTTAACGTCGGAACGCTTGCCGTAAACGAAGAGGTGCATTTTGATTTCGGAGGAAGGATTCAAGGGACCGCCGGACCGCTTGCGGCCTTGGCTGTCTACGACGATTAAGTCGGATACTTCCAAAAATCCCTTGCTGACGCCGGTCGGAGTGCACACGATTTCATCTTCGGAAATTTTACAGGAAATATTCCCGTCGTTGGCCGCCACCCATTCCTTCGACCACATTCTGCGTCCGATTTCAACGATTTGATTTTTGGCTTCGTATACGTTCGTCATGGAGAATCCGCCGGTTATTGGAATTGTCTATGTTGAGTTTACCGCCCTGGAAAACGGCGTCAATCCGTCAGTTCCCCGAAGCCGAAGCGGCGGAGGCTTCCGGGGACGCCGCATTCTGCCCGGCGGATGAAACTTCTGGAGGGACGGAGGACGCTTCCGCCGTCGGAGCAGAGGCTTCGACGGGAGGAGCAGAGGCTTCCGGGGGATAGGCGAACGGCAACTCCGGCAATTTTTCGCCGTCGTTCAACATTTCCGAGAATGTTTTGTTGCCGCCCTCCGTTCTGGGAACCAACAAATTCTCCCAGTCGGGTAGAATACCCAATTGATAAAACTCTTTTTTGGGAAATGGCCCCATTGTCCGTTGAGGAAAGGGACCGCCGATGCTGCGGATGAAGAGATGGCTAATCAGCCAAATCGAAAGAAGAATCGAAACGCTGTTGCAGATCGTCGTAATTTTTGAAAAAAAGTGTTTTATGGAAGATTGGTCGATCATAGTTATTAGACAAAAACGAAGATAGTGGAATTAAGTAACGATGCGGATATCGTTTTCATTAGAGAAAAGGCGAATTCATCCTGCTCTTCAAACCATATCGCTCCAAAAATCAACGATAACCGAATAGGAAGGATGACGGGAATCGAGTAGAAAATCAAGGCGTTGAGGGGAGAATTTCCGGCGGGGTTCCAAGAACGGCTTGTCGGAGTATAGTACGGCTCAGGAAAAAGTAATCCGGCGCCCGTTTCGACGATCGATACGGAGGGAAAGAATCGAAAGGATTCCATTTTTCCCATTTTCAAAAACCAATAAGCATAGAAACGAGGCGTATCGTCTCATGGTGAAATTGAACCTGCCCAATGGACTTTCGATGACCCGCCTGTTGATGGTTCCCTGTTTTTTTCTTTTTACTTATTATTGGTTAAAAGGCGAAAATTGGATGTTATGGCCGGCGAGAGCGATATTGCTGCTCATCGTGGCCAGCGATTTTTTCGACGGATATTTGGCGCGAGTGCGGGGCGAGGTGACGCAATTGGGGGGAATTCTCGATCCCCTGGCGGATAAATTATTCGTAACGGCCTCCTTTGTCTTGCTGGCCGTATTCGATAAAATCCACGATTGGCTGGCTATTACCGTCGTAACGAAAGACATCCTTGTCAGCATAGGTTGGTGCGTATTCGCCGTTCTATTCGATAAAGTAGACGTGGAACCATCCAATCTTGGAAAAACAGCCACCGCCTTGCAGTTTTTTACGGTATTCGCAGTAGTTATACTGCCATCATCGTTTCCCATCGTTGTTTTGGAGTATTTGACGGCGGCGGGGACGATAATGGCGTTGGTTCATTACGCTTATCTCGCATCGCGGAATCCTTCGCTACGGTAAAACGGCTGGGAGAGAATCCGATCATGTTTATAAAATTCCTTCAATCGCAATCGACGCTGCCGAATCTATTGACATCCAGCCGATTGGTTCTAAGCCCTTTGCTGGCTATTCTCTTTCTCTTCGATCAGGAGATTCCTTGGGCGCGCTATTGGGCGTTAGCCATCGTTGTACTTTCGGAACTTACGGATCTTTTCGACGGTTATATGGCGCGCAAGCATGGGCAGGTAACCGATTTCGGCAAAATTCTCGATCCCATGGCGGACAGCATTTACCGGGACACGATTTTTTTGAGTCTGGCCGTCGTGCACCAGGTATCCCTTTTTCTTGTACTGCCGATTTTGTATCGAGATTCCATCATCTCCACGCTGCGCACTGTTTGCGCCTACAAAGGCATTGTGTTGGCGGCCAGAAAAAGCGGAAAGATGAAAGCCATTTGTCAAGCAACGATCATAATTATTATTTTAATATTGCGCATTGCCGCTCTTCATTTTCCCGTCATCGATAACTGGTTGTATCTGATCGCCAACTCCCTGATGGGCCTTGCTTGCGCCGTTACGTTATACTCCGCTTTCGATTACCTAAGCAACCTAATACCCGTTATTATGAAGGTAACAGAAGAAAAACCGCTATCTCAATTCGATTGATTTATACCATAAAATATCGAAAAATATCGAAACCGCATAGGCGTTCACCCGCGGGCATCACGGCATTTATGAGATAATCGTTAAAAAAAACGATCTCTAGGCTTTCCTGCAATCCATTTTCTTTGTATAAGTAGTACATCTATATATAAAACTGATTCATTAGGTAATTTCCATGTCGGACTTGTTTGAGCGTTTACCGAAATACGTCCAGATCAAAGAATCTATCCGTAACGAAATCGAGAACGGCGTACTGAACGAAGGACAACAACTGCCATCCGAATCGGCGCTGATCGATCGTTTCGGCGCGAGCAAAATGACGGTGATCCGCGCCTTGCAGGAACTGGTGCAGGAGGGTTATTTGCGCCGCGTCCAGGGAAAAGGAACGTATGTTCTTCGTCCATCGAAAAACGCGCCCTTGATCGGCGTCCTCGTACCGGGAACGGATCAGGGCATCTTCCCCGTCATTTTGCACAGCATCGAGGAACGCGCCCACATTCTGGGATACGAAGTGTTTTTATGCAGCACCGACGACGATGCGGCGAAAGTAGAAACCTTCGCCGAGCGCCTTATCGCCCGCAAGGCGGCGGGCGTCATCGCCGCTCCATTGGAGCGCGTAGCCGATACTTCGTGCAATCTCCGTTGGTACGGCATGTTTCGCGAAGCGCAGATTCCCGTAATCCTTGTGGATCGGGGCATTAAAAATCTGGAAAACGTTCCCATCGTGCAAACCAATAATAAAGAAGCGATGGCCAATCTCACTCGCGAAGTCATGAAACGGGGACACCGGCGCATCCTGATGGTCCGATGGGAGGAAATCCAGAGCACTTCGACGGACGAGCGCGTCGCTGGTTTCATGGAATCCGCCGTAAAAAGCGGCGAAAAAGCGGAACTGGCCAAGGTAGTAAGCGTCAGCGGCGAAAAACCTTTTTCCAAAAGTTTGGAAGATTTCGAAACGATTCTCTGCGAATACGAACCGACGGCGTTGATGTGCCTGAACGATCAAATCGCCATTCACGTTTTCAGCCTTTTGAAAAACGTCGGCGCCAGTTTAGGAGCGGAAGTCTCTATCACCGGCTTCGACGATCTGCCCTTCTCGGAAGCGATCGGATTGACAACCGTCCATCAACCGTTGGAACAAGAAGGCGTTGAGGCAGTGAATCTTTTGCATCAGATGATCCGAGGCAAGAAAGTCGAATCCAAAACCATCAATTCCAACGTCGTGATTCGCTCTTCCCTGCTGACGGTCGCAAAGCCGGTCAATGGAGTTTGATCGATCCGGATTTACTGCTCAATCATTCGCGGAAATGATCGAAGCCGATTGGAATGCCCTGCGGAAAGCCTGCTATTTCTATTCCATTCTCCCGCGCCGCCGCTTCGCCGATTTCCCGCAAGGGGCAATCGAGAGTCCATTCCTGCGTAAGTTTTTCCGCATCCGATGCAGATAGCGTAAAGAGCAGTTCGTAATCTTCCCCGCCTTTCCAGACGTATTCCGCCGCCCGATCTCCCGCAAAGCGGCGCAAAGACTCGGAACAAGGCAGCCGCGCAGCGTCGATTTTCGCGCCAACGCCGCTGGCCGCGCACAGCTTGGGCAGATCGCGGGCAAGGCCGTCGCTGATGTCGGTCATGCTATGGGGAAGAATCCGCTGGGCGATAGCGAGAGCTTCTTTAATTCTCGGAGTTGGACGAAGAAAGCGCCGAACCAATTCCGATTCCGTTTCGTTTTCCGGAATGGTTTTACCATGCAATAAAATCTCTAGTCCTGCAGCGGCGTCGCCGGGAAAGCCGGTAACGAAAATGCGGTCTCCCGGCTGCGCGCCGGAGAGAGCGATAGGTCGGGGGGTGGTTTGCGTTCCCCATGCGGCGATGGAGAGAAATCGGACAGTCGAGCGAACGGTATCGCCGCCGATCAATTCGAAATCCCATTCCTCGCGCAAGCGTGCAAGAGCGCGGTAAAAATCTTCTACCCAAGCCGTTTCCACGTCGGGCGGCAAACCCAAAACGATGAGATAGAAGGCGGGCCGGGCGCATTTGGCGGCCAGATCGCTCAAGTTGGAAGCCAATGCCTTATGGGCTAAGTCGCCGGGCGATGTCCATTCCTGGCGAAAGTGGACGCCTTCCACCATAGCGTCCGTGGTAACAACGAGGGGAGCGGAGGGAGGAAAAACGGTCGCCGCATCATCTCCCAAACCGACGGAGACGGCGCTGGAGGATGGTCCAAGAATCTGCTCGATCCGTTGAATCAATCCAAACTCGCCGATATCGCTAAGGATTTCCGATTTTCCCTGCGATCCGTTCATGAAGCCTTCCTTCCGCTCGCCGGATATCGAGGAAGCCGGGCTGGCTACCCGTTTCGCATAAAATAAACGCCATACCGTTAAAATTTTAAAAAATTATCGTTATAATGAATAGAGTATAATACTTATAGTAGATTTCAGGCCATATAGTGAGGGCGAAATTTAAAAAGAGGAAGGGAGCAATCAACAATGATTCATCTGCGTTTTTCGTTCACGAAAGGATTTATCGTCTTCTCTGTTTTGATGCTGTCGTGCGTCTTCGCGCCGCGTTCGATGGCGCAGGAAGCAGCCGCCGCCGAGGAAGGTCCTCTCGCCATCCATTTGTATCTCTTCACGATGGACAAAGCAGACATGACGGCGATGCTGAAGGACGGATTAAGCGGCAAGGAACTGGATCAGTTGCAAAAAGAGCGTTTCGAAGCGGGTTGTCTCTTTAAGGAAAAAGAAGCGAAACAGATAAAAAAGGGCGAGAATAAGGTCGATATTCCTATGGAAATCGTCAAGGCGATGCCGGAGGATTCTTCCTCGAAAATCATCGTCTTCTTTTACGCAATAAATCGAACGGGCGAAGCGGCCAAACAAGAAATGACTCTATCCCGGAACTCTTACATCGTTACGGAAACGGACGGCGTGCAAAAGAAACTAGCCCCAAAAGAAGGAACCTGGCGTTTGCCCGCCCAATCGAAGCCTTTCCGCATTATGGATTTCCGCAACGCCGCCCGGTTCTTTAAAGGCTTATTCACCTACGAAATCGCCATACAGGGCGGAGAAGCGGCGGATAAATACGTTATTCAATTGAACGTCGTCGAATAGGATGGACCGGAACCGCCGCCGGAAGCGGGATAAAAGGATTTGTTGACAGGCGCGGAAAGGGCGGGATACAATCCCTTTCAATACGGTTTTTGCATAGGGGGCTTACTATGACTCGCATAGAGGCTTATCGGGATTTGCAGAAAAAAGTGCGCCGCGCTCACCGGCGGCATTGCTATCATTCCCTTTATTCATCCTTGGTTCAAGCGTTGTTTTACGCTTTGATCGGCGCTTGTTTGGCGGCGGCGGTTTTGGCGCTGCTTCCCAAAGAGATCGACCGTTTGCCTATCGCTTTGGCCATTGCGGCTTTATGTTTGCCCGCCGCCCTCTACCTTTATTACCGGCGGCGCGGAAACGTAATGCAAACGGCGCTATTGGCCGATCGTCATTTGCGTTTGAAGGAAAAAATTTCTTCCGCCCTCGAATTGGGGACGGATGCAGGACGTTTTCCCGGCGATGCCGACTGGCATGACGCCTTGTTATTCGACGCGTTGGGGGAAGCGCATCGGTTGGATCTGAAAAAAGCGTTTCCCTGGAAAAATCCCCGCGAGTTCCATTGGCTATGGGCGCCGCTGTTGGGATTGATTCTCACCGTCTTCGTCCTGCCTCAATGGGATTTTATCACCGGCGGCGGCAAGGCGCAGGCGAAGGCGATGGATAAACAAGAGATCGAAAAGGAGTTGCAAAATCTCTTCAATCGCCAATTGGTGCTGGAAAAACGGGCGAAAGAAAAAGAGATGAAGAACGTCGCCGAAATCGCCAAGGAGATCAAGGAACTGGAGACGGATCTCCTGAAAGGCAAAATCGAAAAACGAGACGCCCTGGCCAAACTCTCTTCGCTGCAGGAAGAATGGGAAAAACAACGCGAGGAGTTGAAGGAAAATCAACCTTCTCTCAATCCCGCCGCGCCCATGCAGCAAAAACTAACGAGCGAATTGGCTAAAGACCTGGAAAGCAGCGAATACGAAAAGGCGGCGCAAAAACTCCAGGAATTGCAGAAAAAAATGAAAATGGGAGCGATGAACGAAGGGGAGAGCGACCGGTTATCCAACGAATTGAATCAGTTGGCGGCCAACCTCAGCGCCGATTCTCCGCTGGCGAAAGCGTTGAAAAACGCAGCGGCAAAGATGAAGGCGGGCGATCAAAAATCTTCCCTGCAATCGCTGCAACTGGCGGAAGCCGATTTAAAGGACTTGCAGGATGCATTGGAGCAGATGCAGCTGCTGGATCAGGCGTTGGCCGATCTTAAGAATTCCAAATTCGCATTGGCGGGCAAATTCGGGAAATGTTCGCCCAATATTTGTAATGCCAGCGGCTGCGGCTTATGCGCCGGTTGCAACGGCGCCGGATGCAGCATGTGCAATGGGACTGGCTTGGGCGGCGTTCAAGGCAAAGGCGGCTGGAAAGCAGGTCCCACGGACAAAATGGGCAATAGCGGAATGAGAGGAGCGGGGATAGGACGCGGAGGACAAGCGCCTTTCCAGGATACGGATACCGGCTTCCAGCAGGCGATGGCGAAAAGCCCCTTCAATCCTGGGCCGATTTTGGGAACGATCTCCGTCGATGGCGAATCGTTAAACAACCAATCCACGGTTCTGGTCAACGAAGCGCTATTCGAATACAAGCAAGCGGCGGAAGACGCGCTTACCAAGGAGAAAATTCCCATCCCCTATCAATTTCAGGTGCGGGCCTATTTCAATACGCTTCACGCCGAAGACCTGGAACGGCCGGCGGCGCCTTCCGGCGAGAGCGGATGATATGCGTTCGCCGTTTTAGATAATCTGCAATATTATGACGGAACCGCAAAAAATCAATTTCTTGTGGTGCGGGCTTCCAGATTCGTAGGGTGGGCTCAAAGCGAAGCGTAGCCCACCAGTATGATCTTATTAATTTTGCCAAAGTATTTCAATTGAAGGAGACCATGCTTTTGAAGGTTAGAAATATTCATTTCTTCGCAGGTATTGGAATGTGCGCGGCGTTATTCATTGCTCTCCAAGGCTGCGGCGGCTCCGATAAGTCTGAAGAAACAACGACTCCGAAAAAATCTAGTTCCTCCATCACCGTCTACACTTCCGTTGACCGCGATTACGCCGAGCCGATTATCGAGGGCTTCAAACAAGTTCATCCCGAAATAACCGTTAACGCTAAGTACGATGCGGAACTGACGAAGACAACCGGCCTCTATACCCTCATTCTCAACGAAAAAAGCAATCCCCAAGCGGACGTATTTTGGAATTCCGAAATCGTCCGCACCATTCAACTGAAGCAGCAAGGCGTCTTGCAGCCTTATCAATCCCCTTCCGCACAGGAGATTCCTGATCGATTCAAGGATAAGGAAGGGTATTGGACGGGATTTTCCGCCCGGGCGCGGGTGATGATTATTAACAATAATCTCGTGCCGGAGACGGAAACGCCCAGCGCGGTTCCTTCGCTAATCGATGCGAAATACATCGGCAAAACCGCAATGGCGATTCCCATGTTCGGCACGACGTGCGATCACATGGCGGCGCTCTATACCATTATGGGCGAAGGGCGCTTTGGCGTTCTCATGATGAAAATGAAGGGGAACCAGGTCAAATTGCTGCAAGGCAACGCGATGGTTCGGGACGAAGCGGCGGCGGGAACTATTGCCTATGGTTTGACGGATACCGACGACGTGATTCCTCTTCTCGAACAAAGCCAGCCGGTGCGTATGGCGTTCCTGGATCAGGACGGCGCGGGTACGCTGCTCATCCCCAATACCGTATCTCTTATCAAAGACGCGCCTAATACGGAAGGCGGGAAGATTTTTATCGATTACCTGCTTTCCCCTGAAGTGGAAGCGCGGCTGGCGGAAAGCCGCGCCCGGCAAATTCCCTTGCGAGCATCGGTCCCGCGCCAGCCGGTTGTTCCCGATCTCGCCAAGATCAAGGTTATGGATGTCGATTACGAAGTCCTCGCCAAGAACGTGGAACCGTGCCTGGAATTTCTGCGAAAAGTATTCAATTGATTCGGCGGACGGAAGAGGCGCCGCGAATTCTCTTTCTAATAGCGCTTTTTCTCCCCATCGCCGTTTTGTTTTGGAATGTATTGACCGGCGAAGCGGAGGCGCCTACGCCTTGGAGCGAGTTGTTCGATCGATACGCCTTCCATCGCATGGGCCAATCGCTGGCGGTGGGGGCGTTTAGCGTCCTCTTCTCTTTGTTTCTCGCCTTACCCATTTATTTTTCCTGGCTATGCCTATCGACGCAATGCCGCCGTTGGACAGTCGCTTTCTCCTTGCTGCCCTTATCGTTCCCGCCGTTCGGCGCCGCATCGGGTTGGATGACGCTGGCGGCGCTGTGGGAACAAACCAGCCGCGGACGCATCGTATGGGGCGTTCAGGGAATAGCGTCACAATGGCTCTATAGTCCACTCGGCGCGGGGTGGATTTTGGGATTATGCTTCTGGCCGATCATATTTTTGCTGATGGCGACGATTTCTGAGCCGTCGCAGGCGCGCATCGACGCTTCCGTATTGATGATGAGACCGTGGACGCGGTTTCGCAAAGTGATTCTTCCCGCCTGGAAAGAACCGGCGGTTATCGCCGGGGCGTTGGTTTTTTGTTTGGGAACGATTCAATTCGAAGTTCCCTCGCTGCTGCAAATTAGCGTCTATCCTCTAGAAATTTTTATCCGTTATTCCGCTTTAATGAATGAACGCGACGCCTTGCTTCTCAGTCTACCCTATTTATTAGTATTACCATTTCTGGGGTGGCTGGCTGTTCGCGCCGGAGAGAAATTTTCCACTGGATTAGGAGAAGCGCATATCGGGCCGGTATCGCCGTTGATCCGCTGGGGCGCCTTCGGCGCGGCGATTCTAATTCTGGCGTTGTCCTGCTTGGTTCCGGCGGCGGGTTTGTGGACGCGTTGCGCTTCGCTTAGCGTAACTTTGAATGCAATAATAGAGCAAAGCGAGCAAGCGCTCCGCAGCCTTGCCTATGGCGGCGCCGGGGGCGCGGTCATCGTCGGATTGGGGATATGGTTCACGGCCAGCCGCTATCGGGGGCAAAGCTGGACGATTCCTGCTGGATTGTTGTTTCTCTTCACGCTTCCCAGCGTATTGATCGCGGGCGGATGGCTGCAAATCCGTTCGCTCTGGCCGGGAAGAATCCCAACTGGCGCAGCTCTTTTCTCTTTGTTATGCGCTTATGTCAGCCATTATTTCATCATTGGATATGGCGCGGGAATCTTGCTATGGCGGCGATTCGGCGAACGCCAAAGAGAAATGGGCGCACTGTTGAAGACAGGATTTTTAACGCGCCTGCGCAGACTTTATCTGCCCAGTTTCCTTGTACCAGCGATTCCGGCGATGGCGGCGGCGGCGCTGTTTCTTTGGGGAGATATCTCCATAACGATTCTGCTTTCTCCGCCGGGGGGCGAAACGCTGGCGGTGGAATACTACAACTTACTGCACTACGGCAACGATCCCCGAACCGCTGCTACTGGTTTATTATTGTTGTTGGCGCCTGCGACAATATTGCTGCTGGCGTTCGCCGTTTGGAGACTGATCTATGGAATGATGAATGATGAATGATGAAAAAGCAGGATGGAGCGCGTATTTTAATCCATCGTAATTACTGGAGGAGTAGTTGATGGGTCAAACGGCGTGACCCATCCTACAACTTTAAACAAAGAAGCGAAAATAATTTGATTATAGATACTCATGTTACTCGCAGTAAAAAGAAGAAGAGGTTTATTATTATCGCCGTTTTGAATCGCGAAGGCGCGAAATAAAAGAGAAAAACACGAAAAAAAGGAAAAACAATTGGCGAAAGGAATCGCGCCGTGAAAAGGTTTTTTCTGTGGAATCCAAAAGAATCCGTGATATCTGTGATTCGAAAATTTCGTGGAATTCGCGCCCTTTCGTGGTTTCGTGATTCAATAACGCAAGAAATTGAAATCCTTCCTGCTCTTTTGAACGGTTCTTCTAATTTGCGTTGAAATACCAACGCTGAAAGCGAAAGAACATGGGCTGCGTAACATGAGATAGTAAAATTATGGATTTTATCAATGAAACCAATGAATCCAGCGTTACGTTAAAATCCATCTTTATCTCTTATGGAAAAACGGAAGCGCTGCGCGGCGTGAGTTTTCATGCGCCCCAAGGAGAAATCACCGCGCTTTTCGGTCCGTCCGGCGCGGGTAAAACGACCTGTCTGCGCCTTATTGCGGGTTTGGAAAAACCGTCGGCGGGAACCATCCACATTGGAACACGACTCGTCAGCGCCGAAAACGTATGGATTCCTCCCCGCCGCCGGGGAGTGGGATTCTGCTTTCAGGAACCGGCGTTATGGCCTGCGCTGAGGGTGAGGGAGCATGTCGAATTGCCGATGAGGGAGAATGGACTCCATGCGGACGAACGGCGGAAGCAGGCTGCCGCCTTGCTGGATCGCTTCAGCCTCTTGCCGCTGGCGGAACGCAAACCGGAGCAACTGTCGGGCGGCGAGCAAAAGCGCCTCGCCTTCGCCCGCACTCTAGCCAACGATCCCAAAATACTGCTCTTGGACGAGCCGCTCTCCAGCGTTGAAGGTCCATTGCGCGATGAACTGATCGATTTGATTCACAGCTGCAAACGAAACGGAACCGTCATTCTTATCGTAACCCATCAATTGGACGAAGCGTTCGCCCTGGCGGATCACCTGGCGATTTTGCAAGAAGGCCGTTTGTTGCGCGAGGGCGCAACGCAAGAGGTTTTTCTGAATCCGCAATCGATCGCAGCGGCGAAATTATTGGGCTACCGCAATTTTTTCCCTGTCCATGCCAAAGAGGACGGGATTCATTCCCCGTTCGGAATGTGGGTATGCGCGGAAAAACGCCAGGGGGAAGGCTTAGCGGCGGCTTTGCCCGGCGATTTCATTGTGGAACGATGCGAGGAAGGCGAAGGCGTTGTTCAAGCCTGCTGGTTTTCCGGACGCGGTTATAGGATCAGAGCGGCAATGGGGGACCGGCTCGTCGAGGGGATTTCCTCTACGACATTGCCGGTAGGAGAACGGGTGAAGGTTCGGCTTCAAGGCGCGCCGATATGGTTGGAAGGAAAAGAATGAACGCTTTGCGCGCACGATGGATAATCTTTCTAATTGTATTGATTCTAATGGGAAATTGCTCGGGAGAAGAGGGCGCGAAAAGCGGAGTATCCGTATGGGGATCACGGGGAAAACAGCCGGGACGCTTCGGAACGCCGCGCGCCATTCTTGCGCGCCAAGGCGCCGTCTTCGTCATCGATCGCACCGGACGAGTGCAAAAATTCGATGAAGAGGGAGCGTTTATTCTGCAATGGACGCTGGAGAAAATCGATAACGGAACGCCGACGGGCCTAGCGGTAGACGCGGCGGGGGATGTGTGGATTCCCGACACTCACAATTCCCGCATATTGCATTACCGCAACGATGGAACATTCGTATCCTCGTTCGGCGAATATGGAAAAGAGCCAGGGAAATTTATATTTCCCACGGATATGACGTTTGGCGATCAAGGGGAACTCTTCATCGCCGAATACGGCGAAATCGACCGCATTCAAGTCTTCACGCCGGAAGGAAATTACTTGCGGGGATGGGGAGAATACGGTTCCGGCGAAGGGCAATTCAACCGCGCTATGGGCATTGTCAAAGCTTACGATAGCCTTCTCTATATTGCCGATTCGGTAAACGATCGCGTCGTGGTTTGCAGCCAAGCGGGCGAATTTGTCCGGCAATTCGGACATAAAGGAAGCGGGAAAGGAGAATTGTCGTTTCCCTACGGCATCGACGCCGACGAGGAAGGAAACATTTACGTTTGCGAGTATGGAAACAACCGCCTGCATAAATTTTCACCCACAGGGCAAAGCCTGGGAACCTGGGGCCGCCTAGGCGGCGCCGTTGGAGAATTGGCTCAACCTTGGGGCGTCGCGGTAGACAAAGGCAAGGTCTTCGCCGCCGATTCTAAAAACCACCGCATTCAAGTCGTCTCCACAAAAGCGTTCGATTGATCTATCATCAATTTTTATCTTCAACGAAGAGGGAACCAGGAGACGAAGAGGATGAATTCTATAAAAAACGCCGTTTTATGCTTGATCGCAATAGCAACGATGAGCCAAGCCCAGGCCGCCGATATTTCCGGCGTATGGAAAGCCGAATTCGACACGCAAATCGGCCTGCAAAAGTACGTCTTCACATTTACGCAGGACGGCGGCAAGATAATCGGAAAAGCCAATTCCATTATTGGCGACGAGAAACGCGAAACGGAATTGCAGGATATCAAAATGGATGGAGACGCAATAACATTTTTCGAGACATATTCATTTCAAGGCAACGACCTTCGCATCGACTATAAAGGAACACTGGCTGGCGATGAAATCAAATTCACGCGCCAGGTCGGCGAATTCGCGACTGAGGAACTTACGGCCAAGCGGGAAACCGCTCCGTCGCAAGATCAAAAATCCGCCGATTCGTCTGCTCGTCCCAACGCGAACGAAAGTCAACGAAGAGCGCCTGAAATCGAACTGGGACCGGACGACAAGCCCGCTTATCCCCCGGCGCCCGAGGGCTTCGACCAAGTGCGCGCAAATATCGACCACGGCCAATTCGAAGGCGTTGAATACGATTCCAAGGCCGTCGGCTTCAAACGAAAAATGGTGATCTACTTGCCGCCCAAGTATTCGAAAAGCAAAAAATACCCGGTTCTTTATCTCTTACACGGCATCGGCGATATCGAGGTGGATTGGAGCCAGAAAGGTAAGGCGAATATTATTCTCGACA
Organism: Candidatus Omnitrophota bacterium; assembly: GCA_040755155.1. Classification (NCBI taxonomy): domain Bacteria; kingdom Pseudomonadati; phylum Candidatus Omnitrophota; species Candidatus Omnitrophota bacterium. Next base: position 66,670 of record JBFMBP010000098.1, read on the forward strand.
ATCTTATCGCCGACAAAAAAATAGTCCCCATGATCGTCGTTATGCCCAATGGCAGAGCGGCGAAAGGCATGACTCCGCAAACGCCGTGGGGCGAGCAGTTTCCCGCCTTTGAAGCCTTCGAGAACGATCTGTTGGGCGATGTCATTCCCTATGTCGAGTCGCATTATTCTGTGAAAGATGGCCGTGAGAATCGCGCCATCGCCGGACTTTCAATGGGCGGCGGACAGACGCTGAATTTCGGCCTGCAGCATCTTGACGTTTTCGCTTGGATCGGTGGATTTTCCTCCGCGCCCAACACAAAGCCGATCGAGACGCTCGTTCCCCATCCCGAAGACGCGGCGAAAAAGATTAAGTTGCTCTGGATTTCCTGCGGAGACGAAGATGGATTGATTAACATCAGCCAAAACGCCCACGCCTATCTCAAAAAACATAACGTTCCACATACCTGGCACGTAGAAACCGGCGGACATACGTGGGCTGTATGGAAAAACGATCTTTATCTGCTATCTCAACTGTTGTTCCGGTGAAAGGCAATGGCGGAAAGCTAGAGAATATGAATGTAAATGAATAACACGCAAACAGCATCATTATTTATCCTATATCAATTACAGCCGTTTTGAAATGCCGAAACGGTCGAAATGAAAAACGGATGGCGGGTAGAATCTGCCGTATTTTCAGAAGGCTAAAACGTTACTACAGGACAAATGGCGCTGTCGAATTATTTAATGCAGTCGGTTCTGAGCACTCTATTCTTTTTCGGGCGCGGATTAGGATGGTATGGGTATCTAGAGCGCTATCAACAATTTCTTTTTGTAGTAACAATATGGATTATTCAACTAATATAATCTCTATTCTGGATGAAATACTTCCGATTTGGGCCTTTTGAATGGATTTGGCGTTCATTGACCTATTTGAAAGTTCAATCATTTTGGCGTTAAAACAAATTGGCATTACAATATCTCCTATTATACCAGAGTAATTGATGGGTCAAACGACGCGACCCATCCTACGATCTCGTTGCCAGCGTAAAAACAATCAAATCGTGAAAGACGAAAGTGGAATGAGAAACGACAAAACGTTGGATAAAAACTCATCATTCAAAGGCGAAGCCGCCAAGGCGGCCCTATTGTCCGCCCTTGTGCTTCCCGGCGCCGGACAGATGTACAACCGCCAATGGATCAAGGGGCTTTTTCTCGGCCTTTTATTTCTCGCCGCGTCGCTGGCCGTTCTCATCCCGCTCACACTAGCGGCGGCGGGGTATTATCTTGCCTTGAATTCGGAGTCGCTGGATTCCATCGAGAAATCTCTCCAACCCATCAAGGATATGATGCTCAGCCTCATTGTCCTCGCCGTCTCCAGCATTGTCCTCTATGTTTACTCCATCGTCGACGCCTACGCCCAGAGAATGCGGATGGAGAAGGAGGCCTCTCAGAACGATCCGGAAAATTAAGACGAATCAACCTAATCGCTAATTTTCATTCTGCTTTCTCTTCGTCCGTTTAGAATAAAATAACAAAACCGTCTTATTCCACTTCTTTTTTCTGATCTAGCGTTCCAAAATAAATGTTTTTAATTCAAACGGGATTACTACTCAAAAATAAAATCTTGGGGAATAATAATAAATTTAGGATTTGTTCGTAGTAGAAAGCATAAGCATTCAGCATCCTGAGGTGAATAGATCATGGCTGACATTAAGAAAGTCGTCCTGGCGTACTCCGGGGGATTGGACACGTCCGTCATCATTCCCTGGCTCATCGAAAACTACGGCTGCGAAGTCATCGCCTTTGCGGCGGACATCGGGCAAGGCGAAGAACTGGCGCCCTTGGAAGAGAAAGCCATCAAATCCGGCGCTTCCAAAATCTATATCGAAGACCTGCGCGAAGAGTTTCTGCGCGATTTCTGCGTTCCCATGCTTCACGCCGAAGCCATTTACGAACGCCGCTATCTTCTGGGAACCTCCATCGCCCGTCCTTTGATCGCCAAAGGCCAGGTCGCCGTCGCCCTCAAGGAAGGCGCGGACGCCGTCGCTCACGGCGCCACCGGCAAAGGCAACGACCAGGTGCGCTTCGAACTGACATACCAGGCGCTCGCTCCCGGTTTGAAAGCCATCGTCCCTTGGCGCGAGTGGGACATCCGCTCCCGCGAGGACGCCGTCGAATACGCCAAAAAGCGCAACATCCCCGTGCCCGTTACGGCGAAGAAGCCCTACTCCATGGACCGCAATATTTGGCATCTCTCTTTCGAAGGCGGCATCCTGGAAGACCCCGCAAGCGAACCGCCGCAAGACATGTTCATTCTTACGACGAATCCGGAAGACGCCCCCAACGAACCGGAATACGTTGAGATTGAATTCGAGCAAGGCGTTCCCTCGGCGGTAAACGGCCAGCGCCTGGGCTTAGTCGATCTCCTCACCCGCCTCAACGAACTAGGCGGCAAGCACGGCGTTGGCCGCGTCGATTTGGTGGAAAACCGCCTTGTGGGCATGAAATCGCGCGGCGTCTACGAAACCCCCGGCGGAACGCTGTTGCACATCGCCCATAGCGCCTTGTTGTCGCTGACTTGCGACCGCGACACGCTGCATTATCGCCACATCCTCGCCGAGCGCTACGCCGAACTCGTCTACTACGGCCAATGGTACTCCCCGCTGCGCAAAGCCTTGGACGCCTTCTTCCAGGAATCGGAACGCTTCGTCACCGGAATCGTCCGATTAAAACTTTACAAGGGCAACGCCTATCTCGCAGGACGCAAGTCGCCCAATTCGCTCTACCGGCTGGATTACGCCACTTTCGGAAAGGACGAAGTCTACAACCAAAAAGACGCTGAAGGCTTCATCCGCCTTTTCGGTTTGCCCACGAAGATCGTCAATATGATGCGCAAGGAATAATACCAAAATGCATTGAGATTGTTGTTTTCAAAATTCCTCTCCCAAGATTGGGAGAGGTTAGGTGAGGGTTGATATTATTAGGCTTATATTTCCCTCACCCTAACCCTCTCCCAAAGGGCGAGGGAATTTATAAGCTGCAATTTTAACGCAGATTGGTATAATAACCGTTAAAAAGGGAGCGAAGTTCCCCGCTCTTCTATAGCCTATGAGAATACGCAAAGCCCAACTGAAACCCGGTTGGGCTTTATCGTTGCGTGATTTTTTCGACGATAACGGCGGGCGGATTGTATAGGGAGTTCATGGTCAGAACGAAGAATGAGGAATCCAATCTACAACGGTAGGCTATCCATTCCCATAACTGATTTGCTTAATCGAGGCGCATCATTCGAGTCGCCGCCACGCGCAAGCCAAATCCACTGCAACTGCGGCGGTCGTCCGGCGAGTAGCCGTATCGAAACGCCGAACGGCATCCCGCGGCGTCGTATTCCCAACCGCCGCCGCGTAGAACTCGATGCGTTCCTTCTTTTGGGCCTCGAGGATCTATAACATCTTTTCTTTCATAAGGATATTCCCACCAATCTTGGCACCATTCGTAGACGTTGCCATGCATATCGTACAAGCCAAAGGGATTAGGCCGCTTTCGTCCCGCTTCTTTGGCGCCGTAGGGACGATTGTTGCCGCACCACCACATATAGCGATCATGCTCTTCGCAAAATTCGCATATATCCCCACATTCCAATACATCTCCGTGGGAAAACCTCGTTGAGGTTCCCGCCCGGCAGGCGTATTCCCATTCCGCTTCGGTAGGCAAACGGAAAAGTCCTTGGCCGGTTTGATTCAATCGTTTAATGAATTCCTGGCAATCGTACCAGGTTACGTAATAGACCGGGTAGTTTGCTCCAACGCCATAACCGTTGGCGGGATTGGAACCCATCACGGCTTCCCATTGAGCTTGGGTCGCTTCATATTTGCTCAAATAGAAATCGTTGGTAATAGTTACCCGATGCTGCGGCCATTCCCAATTGTGACGCCCTCGTTCGCTGGATGCAGACCCCATAATGAATGCGCCCGCTTTGATTAACGCCATTTCCAACGGCTTGGCGTTTTGGGGAAGGATTCCCAGATCGACTGTGATTGCCGGATTGCCGTTCAACGCATCCTGTTGCGCGCAAGCAAAAAGAATCCCGCAAAAAAGAAAAATCCATACAGGCCGTTGAATAACATTTCTCATGGGAATACTCATCGTTTCGATTGAAAGGAATGAGCGGGCGATTCAAATCCGGGCGAATATCCGCACTTGAGCAAGAGCGGGATCCAGGATTAATATTCTGCCCTTAGAATCTATCGCTACATCCAATCCCAAGCCGCTGAAACAATAATCAGGAACGGCGCTGAGACTATCATGCCGGCTGAATTGATCCGGAGCGGCGACAAAGCCTAAAAACGTCCCCTCCTTATCGAATACTTTAACGCGCGTAATTCCCTTTTCGCAGGTTACGAATCCCTCATCATTGGGGAGGAGAGTAAAATTGACTGGATTGCAGCAACCGCAGAATTTTTTGACATCGTCATTGGAAAACTCGCCCCACCACGACGTCAGATTCCCATCAGGATTGTACGACTCGACGCGGTGTTTGCCGGTGTTGACGACATGCGCAATGCCGTTGGGAGAAATCGCCAGATCAAAATAGTAACTGGGCAGAACGAAATCGCCGAAGCTTCCTTTTTCATTGCCATGAAGATCGTAACGATAGACCGTTCGGGCGCCAAAATCGGCGGCTAAGACATTCTCCTCCCATACGCCGATCGAAGTGATAAATGACTTTGAATTGTTTGGCTTCCAACGTTCTTTCAATTGCCCGGAAGAATCGTACGTCTCAATATGGTCTTCGGCTCCGGCATACAGCGTTCCATCTTTGGAAACAGTCAGCGCCGTCGCTTCGTTTTGTAAGGTGACGGCGAAAGGCAGTCTTTCTCCCGATGGCTCGAACGCTCGTATTTCCTGGCCTCCGCTTACGTAGATTCTATCGTCAGGCCCAACGGCGATGGAGCGCGCCCAGGAAAAACCCGTATGGATAGGAGAGCTGGTCTCTTTATACAAAACCAAAGCCGGATCGATCGGCTGCCGCAGATTGAGAACGGGCTGGTTTTCAATTCTCCGTCCAACGTCCTTCTTGGCGGGCTTGTTCATAAGAATAAGCGTCAAACTGGCGCAAACGATGATTCCCGCAACGAAGGCGCCTATCGCTCTCTCGCTGGAAATGAATCGAATCGACATCATTGATTCTCCTTTCGCATAACGAGTTTATTCCGGCGTCCCCGCCCGAAGGCAGACCATTCTTGTTAGATCGCGAAGAATCAACCGGCCGGAAGCGACGGCGATGGGCGCCCACGAATCGCTTCCCTGTAAAACTTGAGTTTGATCCCAAAGGCGAAACCCATCCGGCGCGGCTTCCACCCGGCTTAACAGGCCGTTGTCGTTCATTGCGTAAATCAGAGAACCGGCGATTGTGTAAGGACCTAGGCCGAATTTATAGGCACTAGTGCTATTCCATTTCTCGTTGCCGTCCAGGTCGAGGCAGACTAACATCCCGTCCGGCCTGATTCCATAGATGAATCCATTATAGAGAATGGGAGTATGTTGAGGGGAGCCGAATCGCTCGGGTTTTAATCGGAAGAGAATGGAAGGAACGATGCGCCCTGAATTTTCTTCGAGTTTTAACATCATGCTGCCTGCTTTGTAACCGCCGCTGAGAAAGAGGCGTTCATCTCCTATCGCTAAAGGAGAGGGAACATTGGCCATGCGAATAGTCCATTCCGGCGTTTCCCACAAGATGCTCCCATCCTTCGCAGAAACGCCCGCGACTCCCCCGCTGGCGCAATAGACATACATTCTCCGCCCATTGAAATCCATAGGAGTGATCGACGAATGGGTCATTTTCCAGTCGTTTGGATTGGGGCTTTCCCATACCGTTTCGCCAGTTTCGATATCGACGGCTATCATCAGAGCGGAGCCGCCCGGCGCCAGAATAACTCTATCGCCGTCGATCAAAGGACATTGACCGGCGTACCAGGGAGGGACTTCGGCGTCGTAAGCGTTCACCAAATCCAACGACCACTTTTTTTCGCCCGTCTTCGAATTCAGACAAGTTACTTGACACTTAGGACCGATGGATACGACGTATTTTTCCGTCACATAAGGAATCGTCCGGCTCATTCCATGATTGCGTTTGACGTTTTCGGGATAGGTATATCTCCAAATTTCCTTGCCTTCCGCTAAAGAGAGACAGCGCAAAGCGTCGGCTTTCTTTTCCCGATCGTAATCCAGCATGTACACCCGGCCATTTAACACCGCCGCTCCAGCAAAACCTTCTCCGACGTCGAGCGACCATAATTCGGTAAAACCGCTGTCTTTGGGGGTAGGCTTAAAATTGTCCTTGCAGATGTTGTCCAGGTCTTTACCGCGAAAACAAGGCCATGCGCCGCGCAGATCCGCCGGCAGGCCGTCCGGTCTTGGCTGTAAACTCGCAGGTATTTCGCCTGAGGTTAATAACACGCCTTCCGGTCCCGTTCGGCCGCCTTCGGAGGCGGCGCCGGATTTATCCTGTCCGGGAACGCGCTCCTCAAAAGTCATCGGCGGACGAGAGGCAATCCAAAGGCAGAGGGCGGCGATCCCCGCCAAGGCGAAGCTAGCGCTGATGATTTTGCCAAGAACGGATTCGCTCAAGGACCTTCGATCCAAGATGTTTTTAATCGATTTTGGGTCCGAATGCATATACGTTGCCATCCTCCGAGCCTACGACGACTCGTCCGTACGCCGCGGCGGGCGACGAGCTGATCGGAGCGCCGATCTCGTAACTCCAGAGTTCCTTTCCGTCCGAGAGGCGCACTAGGTAAAGACGACCGTCGTCCGATCCCACAATAACTTTATCTTCTGCAATGGCGGGGCTGGATTCGATTTTTGCGCGCGTGCGAAACATCCATATCGGCTCGCCGGTTTTGGTATTCAAACAATGGAGGTTTTTGTCATGACCGCCGAATACAAGCCGGTCGCCTATCAATGCGGCAGTCGAAAAGATAGGTTCCTTTCCTTCATACCGCCAAAGAATTTCTCTCGTAAACGCATCGATGCAGAGAAACTCTCCTACAAACTGCCCTATGTATACACGATTCCCTTCGAAAACCGGTGAAGCGGCGATATACGATCCCGCATTCACGCGCGCGACCACTTCGCCGTTTTTGTCGGAGACAATATGGATCATGTTATCGCATCCGCCAATGACTACAAAATCGCCTCTCACAGCTGGCGCGCCGTTGATGTAGTGATCCGTTGCGTAGATCCACTCTGGCTTACCCGTCTCCGAGTTGACGCAATGGAGTTTTTTGTCGTAACTCCCAACTAGGATGTATGGGCAATTCTCGCCCTGCAAGCGAACCCAATTCACGCCGCCTAAAATGCGATTGCCGGTTTTATATTTCCATTTCAAAGCGCCGTCGGCTGCTTGAATGGCGTAGAGATAATGATCGGACGATCCGACGTATACGGCGCCGTCCAGAACGCAAGGCGAACTCTCGATGGCATCCTCGGCGGAGAAGCGCCATATTTCTTGTCCGGAAGCAAGATCGAGAGCGTAAAGATTGCCGTCTTCCGATCCAACGTACGCGCGGCCATCGCAGAGCGCCGCCGAGGATGCAACCTCTCCGCCCGTTTTGAATTTCCAATACAGCGATAATTCATCAGGCAGCGCATCGCTGGTCGATCCTAAAAGCCGCTGGCCGCCGTGAAACATGGGCCACGCCGCCCCTTGCTGGAGGTCGTGTTTCCGTTTTTCGGTCAGTTTGTCGCGGCTCGCGTCATCCCGCTGCGGCGAGCGGTTCTCATTCCAGAAAAACAGGAACGCTGGCAGGCCAAGCAAAAATGCGAGTAAAACCGCCGCCGCTGCTTTTTTCATGAGAATGGCTTCATGAACTCTGAAACTCGTCCCTTATCGTTTGTTATTTTATCTTCACGCATTTGATTTGCGTTTGGTCGCGGATTAAAAGTTTGCCGTCGACGAGCGTCAACGGCGCCCAGCTTTCGCCCGGTTCGAGCATCTTCGCTTTAGCGAGAGGCTTGAATCCCTCCGGCGCAGGATCGATCAGATAGAGGAAGCCATCGCGTCCATCTACGCTGATTATCATTTCATCGGCGAGAATCATCCCCCCTTTATCGAAAAACGGATTGCTTTCGGTTTTCCATTGGACTTTGCCTTCCAGATTCATGCAAACCAGACCGTCGCGGGTTTCGTTCGTCGAGCAAATTCCGTACAAGTGATTCTTGTAGAAGAGAGGCGGATGGCAATGCGTTCCGAAATCCTGGGTCTTCAATACTTCTTCCGCGACATATGCGCCGTCTTTTTGGCTCACGCGGAATATCGCCGATCCGGCTCTATATCCGCCGGTAATAAAAAACCGGTCGCCGCCGATCGCCACTACGTTGGGAATGGGAATCATGCACTGCCAGCCGTTATAACTCCATAACTGTTGGCCGTTCTTCGGATCCAATCCAACAATGGCGCCTTTATTGGCTTCCGGCGATGGTTGGCTTTCCGTTTGTTGATCGCTCGAACCGCCTCGGCGGCGTCCCCGGCGTTCATTGGTAGCGCTGGCCATCACTACTTGTTCCATGCCGCCGACAGAAAATATCGCAGGCGATACGTAACTGGGATTGCCGGGAAGCGGAGCTGATTTCCATATTATGTTCCCATTGGAAGGATCGAGAGCAGCGACGCCAACCTCATTCGTCATGGGGGCGACGATTAACATATTCTTATAAAGCAAAGGATTCTGGCCGAATCCCCACCCCAGCGAAGCCGGATTCCCAAATCCTTCGCGAAGACTCTTATTCCAAATGGGCTTATGGGTCGTCTTATCGATGCAATAAATATCGCCGTCGGGTCCGCAAGTATAAATTCTTTCTTTGTCAACGGTCGGAACGGATCGAGAACCGGGGTGGCCATAGCTGCCCGACGCGTCGTAGCTATAACTCCATTCTTCTTTGCCTGTGGCCAGATCGAGACAACGAAGCGTATCTTTCTTATCCGCCTTATCGAGGATATATACTTTACCCTCATAGACCGCTGGAGCGCCATATCCTTCCCCAAGAGGAAATATCCACAACGCTTCCGGTCCGCTTTCGGGCCACGATTTCAATAATCCTGTTTCCGGCGATGTTGCGTTTCGGTTCGGTCCCAGGTATTGCGGCCAATTGTCGCCTGAAACGGCGGACGTCCATGCGGTTAGGCAGAGTGCGAGAATCAACGCTTTTTTCATCATCTTTATTTCCTCCATAATTGAATCTGCATAGTTCACTCTTAGTGAAAGAAGAGAAAGTATTATTTGTTTGTCGCTTCCCCTTCGATAAAAGTTACGATTTATCGCCTATGCAATATAAATTGCGATCGCCACGAATTACGATTTTCCCATCCAGAAAAGCGGGTGATGCTCGCAGCCACTCATCCAAAAACGATTTTTGACTTTCTTCATATTCGCGGGCCGCTTTGACTCGGTAGCCATTTCCGCTTTCGCTAAGCAGATAAATCCATCCTCCAGCAAGACTGGGAGAAGACTGAAACGCATCATCGAAGCCGTGTTCCCAGACCATTACTCCGGTTTGAACGTCGTAGCAGGTTAAATATCCGCCGCCGCCGAGAATAAAAACCAGTTCCCCGTTGCTTACGGGACTACAGATATCCGGAGCGGGGCAATCCTTCGACCATACGATATTGGGACTGTCCGTTACGTCGCCTCGGCCGTCTGGACGAATGGCATACAATATTTCATTGGATTTGATGGCAAAAATTTTGTCTGCTGCAAAAATGGGGGAAGGCGCTAAATCCGTTCCCAGCAAATTCGCTTTCCATAATTCTTCTCCTGTACCTGGTTCGTAGGCAATGATCCAAGGATCGGAACAAGTAACAAGTTGCTTTTCCTTTCCTACATCGATGACGATGGGCGTCGTCCAGGATGAACCTACCGGACGCTTCGATCGCCATGCGATCTCGCCCGTTTTTCCTTCCAAGGCGTAGAGCATGGATTTTCCATCTTCTTTGCCGCCCTGATCGTATTGAACGAGCAAGAGATTCTGGTAGAGGACAAGCGATGAGGCGTTTCCGTAGGGATTTTCCGGAACTCCCAGGTTTTTAGCCCAGGCTCTCTGGCCGTTGAAATGGAAAGCGATCAAATCGCCGTCGGGGAAGATGGCGTAGACGCGCGAGCCGTCGCAGGCCATCGTCGAAGGGGCGCGCCCCGTATCTTCAAAAAAAACCGGCGATTCTCCCGGATTTCCGGGAATGTTATCGACGGGGCTTCGCCATAGGAGTTCGCCGGATTGCATAGAATAACAAAAGACTTCTTTTTTATTTTCATCGGCGCCCGATATGAATACTTGGTCGCCCCAGACGATAGGCGAGTTATTCCCGGGAAGCAGAATCTCGGTTTTCCAGAGAACGCCCTCGCCGGTTTTGCCGTCCCAAAACGCGGGAGCGCGATCGTAAGCAGATATTCCCAACCCCCCAGGACCGCGAAATCTCGGCCAGTTTTTTTGAATCTCTTCCGGGCTGGGATAATCGGCGGCCGGAACGGCGGAAGCCATGCTCGATTCCTGAGATTCGGACGCGGGAAATGGCGTTTCGCTCCGTTGCATGGCGTTCAACGCCAAAACGCCTCCTAAAATCGACGCTCCCAAAACGCTTACTGCTCTTCTTTCCAGTTTGCGATTATGGGATTCGAATTCCGGCTCCTTCGAGCGGGATTTGGGCTTGGCTGGTTTTTTCCGGGCAGAAGCCAAACTTTTCAAGGACGCAATGAAAATAACAATTCCAACCAGGAGAAGATATTTGCCTCGCCGAGCGAAATCCCTTCGCTGGAAATAATCCCGTCTCAATTCGAGGTCAAGGAGGCGGATTTCCTTGATTAATTGTTCGTTCGTTGGTTCTTGAGTTAACTGCGCTTTTTTTTGTACGAGTTCCTCGGAATAGAGCGCTTCTTTATCGGGAAGACCGGCTTTGATGGCGGCATGGTTGAAGATCATCAAGACCGCAACCAATAGGGAAAAAACGCCGGATACGACGGCTATTCCTTTCAAAGAGGAATCCCAATAGCGTTTGTTAGAATTGTTTTTCTTCATCCTATCGTTGTTCATTGCTCTTGAATCGTTTGATCCTTCGGCGCCGAGCGAGAGGATTTTTTTTCTCGCCGCCGTTTCAATTCCACGGGACAATACGAAAAGCATCTCCCGCAGGCAACGCAGTCGGCGTTATCGATTTCATAATCCATTCTTTGTTGGGGAAGAGACAATCCTATCAGTTTGAAGGCAACCGCAAATCCAAAAAAACCTCCCAGAATCCATGCGCCCCATGAAAAACGGTTCCGTAGATTTCGAGCTTGGTTGAAGAGAACTTCTTTGGATTGTCCCAGATCGCGAAACGCCTGACTGGCATCGGAGTATGTTTCCGAGTGCGTCGAATCCTCCAAGGAAATATCTTCGGCCAGGCGAACCGCTGGATGCGTTCGCGAGAACGTGGGCGCTAAGAGAGAAAAAGACCAACTTCCAAGCGCAACCAAGATGGGCAATAAAACAAGCATCATAGCAAGTTGTTTCCGATTCTTACGAATCGGTTGCGTTTCTTCAGGCGTAGGAGGATAAATGGCGCCGAAGGGGCAGGCTTCCTCGCATAATTGGCATTGACGGCACTCGTCGGGAGAAACCGTAACCTGCCATAAAGAGAGCCGAGACAAAAGACGAAGGATCGCGCCATAAGGACATAAAAATAGGCAATACGGCCTGCCAACAAAAACGCCGATCGCCAATAGCGAAAATCCTACAATTATAATATTCAGCCTGCCGGAAAGCCGGAAAAATGAGACAAAAGGATCGTATTCGCAAATAATAAAGGAACTTCCCTGAGCGGCGAACAACACCGCCAAACCAAGGTATAGATAAGGGATCAAGCCGAGGGATTGCAGCAGCCAGCGGGGAATTCGTATGGGTTTAATGAGCACAACGTCCTGGATAGCGCCTAAAGGGCATACTCCGGCGCAGAATACTCGTCCGCTGTAAAGCGCGAATATCAGGGGCAAAAGGAAAAACGCAATAACTACGAAGGGGATGGCGCTGTTCGCATGAAAGAGCGAATAAGCGACATTTTGGATAGCGCCGATCGAACAGACGCAGCCTTCGCGATAAAAACCAAAATAAAGGAGAGAAAAGATCGTGAGCGCAAAAATGCCTGGACGGTTTCGTTTATAGATAACCAGATAAGAAGCGAGGGAAAGCGCGGTGAAAAGTACGGCCAAATCCAGATAATTCAACCATCCCGCCCGGGGCTGCGGCGTTGTTGTTGCCGGCATAACGTAACCGCTTTCGAAATCCGGGGGAGGAAAGCGTTGAATATCTTCCGCAGCGCCAAGACAAGCCAGGAGCAGTATTAGGAACGGCGCGGTTCGAACAAAAAAGATCATCCTTTGCTGGTCGTTCCTTTCAATAAATACGGCTCGTCATAGGGAACTCGCTGAAACGCTTCTGATGGGCATGCTATGGCGATCGAACATTCGTTGCAATTCAAGCAACGGTCATGACGAACCTGCAAATAGAACGATCCGTTTCCGAAAGCTTTGCACCATTTAACGCATTTCCCGCATCCGGTGCACAGGTTTTCGTCGATTTTGTATTCGTAATAAGGATCTTCAATAAAGGTGCGCACTATGGCGCCGGTGGGACAGAGTTGGTTTTCCGCTCCGGTGTTAAGCGCCTGGGGAGAAGGATCGAAAAAACCGGTGCACAATTTGCAATAGCCGCACATGGCGTAGGCTTGAACGCACTTGACGGCGGACTCTTCCAGTACGCAATGAGTCGCGCAAATTCCGCACATAACGCATTTGTGAGGATCGATCTGCCAACAATACCGTTGGCTTTGGCTTCGTCCCATCATGCCTCCCGCGAAACCGCCAACGCAAAGAAGGCTAAAACTTCGAATTCCTTCCGCAAGCAGGCTGCGCCGGCTAACTTCTTTTGCGTTTTTATTCATGAATTCGCTCCTTGGACGGCGGTTTAAAGGAAAGGGCTTGGGGAAGTGAACAAGATTCAAAAATCTTGCACTCCCGGCAAGGAATAACGACTTCGCATGACGCTTGCGGCAGAGCCGCCCTTGAAGGATTCATCGCCATTTTTCCCATCGCAGCCAGGCCGAACAACGCCGCTGTCCGCCCTAAAGCGCGAAGCAGCTCTCGCCGATTATGCTTGTTTTCTTTAGCGGGCATCCTATCGATCTCCATGAACCGATTCCATGACGGATCATTTCTTCCATATAATAGTAACCAAATTCTGTTGAAATAAAATCCCTAAATTATCCAAAGGAAATAAGCGCTAGAAAATACGGTGGAATCTATTCACACGTCGTCAAAACTAGATTGAGGAGGAACAATAGGCTCGGAACGAACGACTTACTATTAATCCTAAAAAAACAGCGAGAAGAAAGAAACGCCCTATCCAATGGGGCGCAAAAGGGAGGCGGCCATGAAGAAAACAATGAAATGGGTTATGGGGATTGTACTTTGCGCAATCATGTCCGGCGCCAATGGCGTCCTCGCGCAGGATTGGCCTCAATGGAGGGGCGTCAATCGCGATGACAAAGCAACCGGCTTTACGGCTCCTTCGGAATGGCCAAAGGAACTCAAGCAACAATGGCAAATGAATGTCGGTTTGGGAGATGCGACGCCCTCGCTCGTAGGCGACAAACTCTACGCCTTCACACGGCAAGGCGAAGAAGAGGTGATTTTATGCCTTAATGCGGCGAATGGCGATGAGATTTGGAGGGACAAATACGCCGCGCATGCCGCGACAGGCCCAGCCGGTTCGCATCCCGGACCGCGAAGTACGCCCACCGTATCGGAAGGAAAAGTCGTTACTCTTGGCGTCAGCGGCGTACTATCCTGCCTCGATGCGTCCAGCGGCAAGGTTTTATGGAGAAAAGAAGAGTTCACGAAAGCCGTGCCGCAGTTTTTCACGGCGATGTCGCCTATCGTCATCGATGGAGTTTGCATTGCGCATCTTGGCGGAAAAGACAGCGGAAGCATCATCGCATTCGACCTGGAAAAAGGTTCGCAAAAATGGAAGTGGGATGGAGACGGCCCAGCGTACTCTTCGCCCGTTTTGGCGGAAATGGATGGAGTGAAGCAACTTGTTTTCCAGACGGAGAAAAATCTCATCGGCGTCTCAACGGCAGACGGAAGCCTCTTATGGCAAGTTCCAACTCCGCCTCAGAGAAGATTTTATAACTCCTCCACTCCCATTGTGGACGGGCAAACTGTTTTTTATACCGGGCAAGGAGAAGGAACAAAAGCCATAAAAATCGAAAAAAAGGACGGCGGTTTTGGTTTTAAAGAATTGTGGAGCAACCCAGAACTTGGATCGGGATTCAACACGCCGGTTCTTCATGACGGTTTTCTCTACGGATTGACCGCCGCGGGAAATTTGTTCTGCATTAACGCTCAAACCGGCAAATCGGCCTGGACGGACGAAAAACGGAGCAATAATTTCGGCTCCATTGTCGATGCCGGTTCCGTTCTTTTGGCTCTTCCCAGCACTTCGGAATTGATTGTTTATAAACCCAATAATGAAAAATACGAGGAACTGGCCCGGTACAAAGTATCCGACAAACCCATCTATGCGCATCCTATCATTGTTGGAAACCGGATTTTCACCAAAGACGAGAATTTTATCACTCTGTGGACAATCAAATAATTAACGCGCGATTGCTTAAAAGGGATGGATTCGCAGCAAGGCGGATTCATCCCTTTGAATCTATTGTCATCCGGCGCCATAATCCTTTTTTACAAAGTATGGAAGAATTATTTCCCAATTTCCGCAGGGATAGAAATCGTTATGAAGAATAGGAGCATACTTGCCTTGACAATCCAAAAACCATCAACGATTTTTGCTTTTACGCTCATCGAACTATTGATTGTCGTTGCGATCATTGGGATTTTGGCGGCGATTGCGGTTCCCAATTTTCTAAACGCTCAAGTACGAGCCAAAGTCGCCCGGGCGCGGGCGGATATGCGTTCGATTTCGACGGCGCTCGAAACGTACCGGATTCAATACAATTCTTATCCTCCCGATGGAGACGATTTTCTCAATTTCAATCCCGCCGATTTCGATACGAGAGCGCGGCTCAAAGTATTGACGACGCCCATCTCTTTTATGTCGAATCTTCCCTCCGATCCATTTCACGCGAGCTATATCGAATTCCCGCCCGAAACGGGCATTCAACTGCTGTTTCCCGGCAATCCTCCCTACACGTATATTTATTCGACCTACGGAAGCTACGCCGGAGATCAAAGACAGAGCGCCAACTCCGGCAAGCCTAATAATTTTGGATTGAGTTCGCTTGGGCCGAATAAAATATTCAACGCCTTTGTCGGCTACCCGATCATGTACGACATGAGCAACGGCGTCGTTTCCGATGGCGACATCACCATCGTTGGGGGCGATAGAACGCCGCTCAGTCCCTGATCCATTCAATAGGATAAGCCAGCGTGAAAATTATCAAAATCGTTCCCGGCACGGGCAATTTTTATTGCGGAAGCTGCATCCGAGATACGGCGTTGGTTCGGGCATTGCGGCGATTGGATCACGAAGCCGTCCTGCAACCCTTATATCTTCCTCTCTGCTCGGACGAATCCATTTCCGATAGCGGAGATCGCATTTTTTTCGGCGGCGTCAACGTTTTTCTTCAACAAAAAGCCGATTTTTTTCAAAAAACTCCCCGATGGTTCGACCGGATTTTCGATTCTCGCTGGCTGCTTCAGTTGTCGTCCCGTCAGGCGGGAATGACCAAAGCTTCGGAATTAGGAGAGATGACCCTTTCCATGCTGGCGGGCGAAGAGGGTCGGCAGGTTAAAGAGTTGCGCCGTTTTATCGAATGGTTGAAGCAAGAAGAAAAACCTGACGCCGTCATTTTATCGAACGCGTTATTGTTGGGATTGAGCAAATCGATTTCGCAGGTTTTAGGACTGCCGCTGCTATGTACACTGCAAGGAGAAGACGGTTTTCTCGATGCGCTTACCGAGCCTTATCGCACGGCGGCGTGGCGTCAGCTGGAATCGAAGGTGAAATATGTGGACATGTTCATTCCCGTTAGTTTTTATTACAATGGCGTAATGAAGCAAAGGCTAAACATTCCTGCCGAGAAATGCGCGGTCGTGCAGAATGGAATATCTCTGGATGGTTATAGGGAGCGAGCCGAAGAAATAAAAACTCCCACGATAGGATTTCTGGCGCGTCTGTGCGCGGCAAAGGGCTTGGATCGGCTGATTGAAGTTTTTATTCATCTCAAGAAGCATCCGGAATTTCATTCTTTGCGCTTAAAAATAGCAGGCGTAATGACAAGCGGCGATAAACCGTTCGTTAAAGAAATGAAAAAACTATTGGACAAAGCAGGCGTCCTGCCGGACGCATCGTTTCATCCGAACATCGCCCGAGAAGAAAAAATCGAGTTTTTGAATACACTTTCCGTTCTTTCCGTTCCGGCGACGTATGGAGAAGCTTTCGGTCTTTATGCGATCGAAGCGATGGCGGCGGGAGTTCCAGTAGTTCAACCCCAGCATGGCGGATTTACCGAAATCGTAGAAACGTCCGGGGGGGGCGTCCTTTACGATCCCAACGAATCGGGCGCTTACGAATCCGCTTTAGCGGAGATTCTGCTGAATCCAGGCAAAGCGAGGGAGATGGGCCGTCTTGGAAAAAAAGCCGTGCGCGATCATTTTAACGTCGATCGCATGGCGCGGGAAATTCTTAAGATCATTGAAAACCTACCCCGCTCAAAACCGTAGGAGTGAATCGAGTCCGGCGATTCTGAACCAATCGACCGCTGGATACTCAACGTTTACGCCGTGCGCCGAAGAGAGGCCGTTATGATCCAGTCGCATCCTATCGTGAGGATGGTTTCCGCTAGCAAGGAATACGAAGGAGTAGCAGGCGGCGTCCCTCTCTCTGTCTTGAAGAATATTAATTTGGAAGTGAATCGGGGAGAAACGGTCGGGATCGTCGGTCCTTCCGGTTCGGGCAAAAGCACGCTATTGAATCTACTGGGCGCATTGGACCATCCTACCTCCGGCGCCATTCTTGTAGAGGAAGAAGATATTTCCAATCTTAACGAGGAACAACTCGCCTGTTTTAGGAATCGAAAAATTGGATTCATTTTTCAAGATCATCACTTGCTTCCTCAATGCACTATCTTGGAAAACGTCCTTTTGCCCGCATTAGCCTTTCACGCTTCCGCCCCGGAAGAATCGATTCAACGCGCGAACGAATTATTGGAACGCGTAGGTCTAGCCGAACGCCTGAATCATCGTCCCGCCCAACTATCGGGAGGCGAACGGCAGCGCGTCGCCTACGTGCGTTCGCTTGTCAATCAACCGCTTCTGCTGTTGGCGGACGAACCGACGGGAGCGTTGGACCGCGAAAACGCCGGGAAGCTCATGCAACTGTTGATCGAAATCAACCGGGAAAATGGATTGACGTCCATTATCGTCACCCACGCGCTGGCTTTGGTTAAAGACATGGACAGGACGTATGAGTTGAAAAACGGCGAATTGAGCCAGTATGGAATATCGACGTGAATCGATTTCGTTTAGTCGTTAACAGCCTGCTGTATTATTGGAAAACGAACATCAGCGTAGCGCTGGGGACGATGTTTGCCGCCATGGCGTTAACCGGCGCTTTGATCGTGGGAGATAGCGTCGATCATACGCTCCGTTCGACGGCGTTGAAACGTCTGGGAAACGTCCGGTTCGCCATGTCGCATCCTTCACGGCAGTTTCGCGATGCGCTAGCGGACGAGTTTAACGATTCCCCGTCGATCCAGGCAGCTCCGGTCTTTCAGTTGAAAGCCATCGCCCGCAAAGGAGACGGTTCGCTTAGCGCCAATAACGTCAATGTATACGGCGTCGATCGGCGTTTCTGGAATTTTGGCCGAAACGGCGTTTCCGCTTTTGACGAAAAGCAGGAGTCCGTTTGGATTAATCGAACGCTCGCTCAACGTCTAGGCGTTCGAGAGAATGATGAAATCATCCTTCGCATCGAAAATCCATCCTCTATTTCGAGAGAAATCCCGCTGACGACCGTCGATGATTCTTCCCTCGCCTGCCGTCTGCCCATCGCTGAAATCCTCGGCGACGAACAAATGGGACGTTTTGATTTGAACGCCAATCAGACGCCGCCCAGCAATGCGTTCGTCCCATTGAAATTTCTGCAGGATAAAACCGGCAAGCATAGCCAGATAAACATGTTGTTGGCAGGCGGTAAAAATGAAAATACAGAGATAACGGCGAATTCTCTGAACGCCGCGCTGCAAAGTCAATGGAGTTTGGAAGACGTCCAGCTCGAATGCCAACCGCTTTCCCGGAAGGGAACCTACGAAATTCATACGGATCGGATTTTTCTGGAGCCGAACGTTTTGCGCGGCGTCAGTGAAGGCATCGAACAAAATACGAAAATGCGCCCCTGGGCGAGAGTCCTTACCTATTTCGTCAACGAATTTCGCGTAGGCGAGCGAAGCGCTCCTTACTCTATGGTTGCGGCCATCGAAGAAAGCAACGGAAAAGAGGCTGCCTATCCTGAATTGCAGAATCTTCCCGGCGACAAAATCGTCATCAACGAATGGCTGGCGAACGATATCAATGCGCGCATAGGCGACGAGCTGACGCTGACGTACAACGTTCTTGGCCCCATGCGACAACTCATCGAAAGAAAGCGCGCTTTCATCGTTCACGCTATCGTTCCCATGTCGCATCCGCTCTGCGATCCATCCCTCATGCCCGATTTCCCGGGAATCTCTACAAGCGAACATTGCCGCGAATGGGATCCCGGCTTCTTGATCGATCTAAAAAAAATACGCGATAAAGACGAAGAGTATTGGAACGCGTATAGAGGAACGCCCAAGGCTTTTATCTCGCTGAAAACTGGCCAAGAGATATGGGGCAATCGGTTTGGAGAATTAACCGCCATCCGCTTCCAAGACGAATCCAGCAGCCTTTCGCAAATCGAAGCGAATCTCTCCCGCTATCTGTCGCCCGATGCTATTGGCCTGCAATTCCAGCCGGTTCGCGAGATCGCCTTGAGAGCTGTCGACCAAGCCATGAATTTTGCCCCCTTGTTTGTCAGTTTGAGTTTTTTTCTGATTGCGGCGGCTGTAACGCTCGCCGCGCTCTTGTTTTTTCTGTCCACCGAGCGGCGCGCTCGTCAGATGGGCATTCTGTTCGCAATCGGTTTTAATCGAAAACGAATTCGGAGACTGCTACTTGGCGAAGGAATCATCCTTTCTGCAGTCGGATGCGCGTTGGGAATCATCGCAGCGCTGCTTTATTCGCGCTGCGCGGTCTGGGCGCTATCGACGGTTTGGAGCGGCGCCGTCGCTGGCATCCAATTTGTAATGACCTACTCGCCGATAACCATCCTCAAAGGATTCATAATTGGAATGGTGGTATCTTCCGCCGCCATCGGCTTTGCGGTTCGCAGGCAATCCCAAGCGCCGGTTCGCGCCCTTCTCTCCGTCCGCGGAGAGGAAAGCGCCCTGGCGGTAAAAAAGAGCCGCTGGGGAGTATGGCTTGCGGCCGCATCATTCGCCGTGGCGCTCGCGCTATTATTTTTCGTATCTCCAAACGACGCTGCTGCCTCCGCCGGACAGTTTTTCGGGATTGGAGCATTGCTGCTCATAGGCGGACTGGGAGCCTGTCACGCCTATCTCGCTAGAACGCCGCAGGCCGCCAATCAAAGGTATTTTTCCTTAGCCAGCCTTAGAAAGAAAAACATCGGTAGGCGGCGGGGACGCAGCCTAGCTGTCATCGGAGTATTGGCCAGCGGATGTTTTATTATCATCGCGGTAGGCGCCAACCGGCGCGATGCGTCGACCGACGCCGATTCGCGCTCCTCGGGAACGGGCGGATTCGCCTATTATTGCGAAACCACGATTCCCATTCTTTACGATCTCAATACCGAAAAGGGTTGCAACGAATTCGGTCTGTCCCGTTCGGACGCGCCCGACCTCGCCGTATATCCTTTACGACTTCGCGAAGGAGACGACGCCAGTTGCTTGAATCTCAATCGCGCCCAGAATCCCAAACTGATTGGCGTAAACGCCGAAAGCTTCGCCTCGCTGGGAGCGTTTCGATTCGTGAAAATCATCAATGGAGAAACGGCGCCGGAAAAAGCTTGGCGCCTTTTAGATGAAAGCGAGGAGGACGGTTCGATTCCCGCCGTCATCGACCAATCGACGGCGATGTGGGCGTTGGGAAAATCGATTGGAGATAAGCTGACCTATACGGACGAGAGAGGCGAAGCGTTCGATATTCGCGTCGTTGGATTCCTGTCCGATTCCATCTTTCAGGGAAGCGTGCTGATTTCCGAAAAACATTTTCTCCAGCGTTATCCTTCCTCTGGAGGGTATCGGTTGGCTTTGATGGATATTCCCGCTGGCGAGCGTTCCAAGGTTCGCGGCGAGCTGATGAATGCCCTTCAGAATATCGGGTTGGAAATGACGCCCGCTTCCGAAAGGCTGGCGGCGTTCTTGGAAGTGGAAAATACTTATTTAGCCATCTTCCAATTTCTAGGCGGCCTGGGTTTGGTTCTTGGATGCGCGGGCATCGGAGTTGTCGTATCGCGCAATATCCTCGAACGCCAATACGAATTCGCCCTTATGCGCGCAGTGGGATTTACTCCGGCTTCGATTCGCCGCGCCATCGTTTCCGAGCACGCCGTTCTCGTCGCCCTTGGGCTGGGTTGCGGGCTGTTAGCCGGTTTGATTGCGGCGCTGCCCTCGCTGCGACTGCAATCCTCCTCATTTCCCTTTGCCTCGCTGCTCCTAACTCTGATCTTTATTGCGGCAAGCGGCTTTGCATCCGTTTATTTTTCCACGGTTCTTGCATTGAGCGAAAATCTGTTAAAAGCGCTTCGTTCCGAGTAGTCCTCAATGGCATTTATACCGTTTGCCATTTGATTTGAGGTATATGCCAACATCATTGAGGGGAGGGCGAGGCTCAATGTCGTTAAGTTAAGGATAGACTAATTCCTTAATCGAAAATATCAACAAATCTAATAGCATGAATTTGTTGAATTTAAAATCCCTCACCCTAACCCTCTCCCAGAGGGCGAGGGAATGGAATTTCGTCACGTTATGTCTTAACTTAATGACATTGGGGCGAGGCTCCCGCCGAGCCATATAGATGCAATGGTTCGCCAGGAGGCTCACCCTCCTAGCCTTTCCGCAGCTCGCGCATCAAACCTAAGAGCATATCGTATTATTTTCCGAAGGCGTACACAAAACCATCGTCCGCCCCGACGATGATTTTATGAGACGCAATCGCTGGCGAACCGATAATCGCCGAGCCGATTTCATAAGACCATGTCATTTCGCCGTCCGATAACCGCAAACGATAGAAGCGGCCATCCTCTGAACCGACGAATACGTCCCCCCCGCAAATCACTGGAGACGAATCGACTTGACCTTTTGTAGGAAATATCCATATTCGCTCTCCTGTTTTCCGATTAGCGCAATGAACCCGCTTGTCTCTACAGCCAAAGACGACAAAATCGTTGGAAACCGCTGCGGAGGAAAAATAGGGGAATTCCCGATCCATGTATTCCCATGCGATTTCGCGCTTCAAAACATCGACGCAAATAAATTTGCTTCCATAGTGGCCGACATACGCCCGTCGTCCATCGAAAGCAATGGAAGCCGCGATATAGGCGCCTGTGTCAAAAACCGAAGCGGGTTTTCCATCCGTCAAGGAAACGCAATGAATGCAGGCGTCGCATCCGCCCACAATAGCCCAATCGTCATAAACGGCTGGCGAGCCATTGATATAACTTCCCGATTCGTAGCGCCATCGTTCTTTTCCCGAGACGGCGTCGAGCGCATAAAGCCTCCCATCATAACTGCCGGCAAGAATGAGCGGATTCTCATCGGTAGCCATCTTCGCCCAATTGGCAGAACCAACGATTTTGTCGATGGTTTCGAATTTCCAGTTCATGGCGCCATTTTTTTTATCGATGGAGTAAAAGAAGCCGTCCGTCGAACCGGCATAAATCGAGTCGTTAAGAATCATGGGAGACGCTTCCACCGGGCCGTCTGTTTGAAACGACCAGATTTTCTCGCCATTGTTGATATTAAGGGCATAAATTTTCCCATCTCCAGAACCGATATAGGCGGTTCCATCCGAGACGGCCGCTGAGGACGCGATCGGGCCGTCGGTTTTGAATTTCCAGGCAAGTTCCAATTCAGCAGGGAGCGTTCCGTTGCAAACTCCAAGCTGCTGCTGGCCGCCTCGATACATAGGCCAATCCTGATTCGACGAGCTCGCTTCGTTCGACGAGAAACCGGCATTGCACAAAAACGCCATTACCAGCGCTGCGCCTAGATACCAATGAATTCTATTCATAACAAGTCGCATCGAAATCAATTTGCGCATGGAAATAACGATCTCTCTGTATTCATAGTTAGCCTCCTTACTGAGGCTTTTGGCAACAGCGTCGTATGAATGGTTCCATAAGTTGCTCGAGCGCGTCATACCTAATCCGATTTTTATAAACAACGCTCGAATACGATAATCTACAAACGTAGCGTCTATCGAACTAAGATTTCTTTTTCACATCCAGGCAGACGACGTCGCCAGCTGCATTCCTGCAAAATATCTTGCCATTCGATAAGACGGGAATAGTCCAACACCGTCCCGATAATACTTTTTTTCGCCCTGTCGGAGCAAATCCTTTTTCGCTGGCTTCGGCGACGGCTAACTCGCCGGTTTCGCCAAGGACGATCAATTTGCCGTCCGCTAGCATGAGCGAACCTTTGCCAAGGCTGCGATCCATCCAAACGTCTTTGCCGGTTTTAACATCGACGCATTTAAGGGTGGATTCGTCGAATCCATACAAAAAGCCTTTCCACAGGACGCAGGCGTTCATATGGTTTCGCAAAAGACGGTTATGCCAGATTTCCTTCATTTCGCCGCTAGGCGCGATTTCCAATAGAGAACCGCCTTTGCTATATCCCGATGATATGA
The DNA here is from genome assembly GCA_040755155.1 of Candidatus Omnitrophota bacterium. Classification (NCBI taxonomy): domain Bacteria; kingdom Pseudomonadati; phylum Candidatus Omnitrophota; species Candidatus Omnitrophota bacterium. The sequence goes on from JBFMBP010000098.1 coordinate 89,651, forward strand.
ATACTTTGTTTTCAAATATCAGCGGGGTGGCGGCATTAATGCCATAACTAGTTTCCCAAGGGAACTTTCCAAACTCTTTCCCCGTTTTCAGATCGAGGATAACCAGGCCGTATTTAGGAAGAACAGCCACGTATTGAACGCCGTTCATCGAGAAGGATATGGGAGAGGAGTAGGCCGATTCATAGTTTTCCGTAATCCAAACCGCATCTCCTGTTTTTTTATTCAAAGCGACCGTCGGACCAACGTCTATAATAATTCGGTCTCCATCCAACAGAGGAGAAACGGCGAATCGCCAGGTTGGCATGGTAGTATTGTATTCTTTTTGGATGTTTTTCTTCCATCTCTCTTTTCCCGATTTTACGTCCAGGCAGTAAAGTTGTCCGTCCTTGCTGATAGTATAAACGGACTCTTCATCGACGGTTGGCGTACAGCCCGGCCCTCCTTCATGCATGTTGGGGAACAACTCGCAATCGTAGGAATATCGCCATATCTCCTGGCCAGTTTCGGCGTCGAAACACCATACCGCGTCCCGATCTTTTTCATTTCCCATCGTAAATACGCGGCCGTTCTTGACGGAAAAAGACGAGAAACCTATTCCTGCCGATTTCGTCCATTTTATTTCCGGCTCTTTGCCGCTCCACTTCGACAGCCAATCGCTTTCATTCGATATGCGATCCCTATGCGATCCATGAAATTGAGGCCAATCCCATTGGGAATCGCAAAAACCCGACGGAAGTATTAAAAAAAACGAACAAAAAGACGCCCATAAAAAAAGAACTTGTTTACTCTCAATTTTCTTCCATAACATAATTCTTCTCCTATCCTCGCTTAAATTATTAAAGTCCATATTCTTAACGCATGTTACGTGCAAGATGAAAAATTAAAACGCGCGATCCGCAGGTTTCCAATTCTGCGCCCAAGCCATCGAATGGATCTTTCATTTTCCATCAGATTGCTTTTGGAGCGCATAAAGCGTTTTCATCGTTGCTACATACAAAGCGCCATTCGCTGGCGTCGCTGTTCCTGCAATGGGGCTATCCAACCGAATCTCACTAATTACTTTTTTCTCGCGATTCGCCGTTAACTCAAGGAAATTTCTCTGCCGGGTCCCGATATAAACCTTTCCGTCGGCAACCATCGGAGACGCCCATATCTCCTCTCTCGTCTCATGCGTCCAATAAGTTTCCCCTGTTTTCGCATCTAAGCAATGCACAACGCCGTCGCAATCCGCAATGAAAACCAATCCATTGGCGATTGCGGGAGTAGTACAACAATGTTGGCGCAAATCCACCGACCAGATCAATCCCGATGAAGTAATATCTCCACGCTTTGTCGCGTCGATGCACTTCAACCATGCTTTATTCTTCCCCCACCAGATGTCGCCTCCGACGGCTATATAGACGCGATTTTCATAAAATACCGGCATTCCCTTGATATTGCTTGGCCCTTCCTTTCGATTTCTGAGATACTCGTGGATATTCTCTTTCGGCGCAGTAAGATCGCAATCGAAACTCCATACTTTCTTGAGCGTTGCGACCGTTCCCTCCGGCGGCATCGAATCTAATGCCTCAAACGCGTAAACAACGCCGTTTCCGCCGCCGAAGAAAATCAATTTTCGCCCATTCACCTCGCCTAACGCCGGCGACGACCAGGTCGAATGAAAGATGTTAGGGCCGATTCCTTCCTGATCCCGAGCTAACAGCCGTCCCGTTTTCTTGTCGAGCGCAATGAGGCTTGGCCCCTGCGGCGCTCTGATTTTTTTGTGAGTATTGTCGACGCCGTTGCTTGTGTTGACGTAGAGAAAATCGCCGTCGATGAGAATCGAACCGTGAGCGCCATCGTGAGGATAAGTCCCCGCCTGATTTGGAATGTCATAGAGCCAGATGATGTCGGCGTCCGTAGCCGAGACTTCAATCGTGTTTCCTTCTCCTAGTCCCATATGACGTCCCTCGTCTCGATAGGGTCCATCGTTGCCGTTGCTCAAGCCGTCAATGTCGAGGCACATAACCTCATCGCGATTGCTCACTATATAAACGCGATCGCCTTCGACGGTAACCGGCGATACTAGCCCTGTTTGCGGCCAATCGAGATAAGGATCCGGCCCAAGCTTTGGAACCGATAGCTGCCATAAAAAGGCTCCATCCTTTTCATTCAAACACAATAGGATGCCTCGATCGCCCTTTTGGCGTTGATTTCGCGGAGGATTATTGTTAGTTCCAATAAAAACCTTTCCCTTTGCGATAATCGTCGTAGACCATGTCTGATCGCCAAGCGGCGCCTTCCATTTAACATTCTTGCCGGTTGCGAGATCGAAATCGTCAACCAGCTGGATCTCGCTGGAAACCATATTCCGCGAATGCTTCTCGCCCCACTGCGGTTGATCGTCGGCGGATGCTATCGATCCGGCAAGACTACTGCAAATAATTAGCGCTGCACAAAATACTAAATTCTTCTTCCAAGCCATATTCCGCATCTTTCTCTGTTTGTTTTCATACTCTTAAAAGCAAACGCCATAAGCAATCCATAATCATATAAGAAGAAGCAGCAGTGAAAAAGCCGCAAGGGATTCGTGAGGTGGAAGAGACGGATAGGATAACGGCAAACCTGGCATAGTTTCGCAACGAATGCCTTGAACAGCGGAGAGAATCCATTATGGATCGCGAAAACGCTAGGCCATAAAAATACGGAGATGCTGATCCGGGTATACGGCAAATACATCGAGAAAAGAAATGGAACGGATGACGGCTCTCACTTCAACGGCCTCTATCAAGGAAGCAACAGTAAGAATGAGGAGCAATAATTTGGGCAAAAACGAGAAAATTGAGGAGAGGTTAAATCATCGTAAGTCCTATAAAATCAAAACACGCCGGATAGGACTCGAACCTCCAACCTCCTGATCCGTAGTCTTGAAGTGCATGTTTTACTACCTTCCACTAGTTTATATAATCCCCGTATTTCCTAAGAAATATTCATATGCGGTTCTGGAAGCCGCGCCGGTTTATAAAAACGCGGAGAAAGGCCGCGCCGTGGATATCAAACTGACGCAATTCATGCCATCATTGGCCGAGATTCCCAGCAAGGAACTGGAAGCGATCAAAGAACGGGCGATGAAAAGCGGATTCGACTTCATCGACTTTTGGGCGATCAATTTCGATTGACAGCCGGGGAAGCCCTTCAACCACCATTGGCAGGACTACCGGACGCGCAAAGACCGTTCCTTGAAAACCGTAAGCAGCGCCGAACATGTTTATCCGAAAAAGGGAACCTATACCGCTTGTGTAAAGGTTGTAGATACGTTCGGCTGCGATACAAGCATCACGGTTGAGGTGAAAGTATGACGGCTTCGTTTTTGGAGTGGTTAGATAGCCGGAAAAAAAAAGATGCAGATTCCAGGTTGTAGGGACCCACGTACTGAGCGCTGCCGTCCTGCGGACGACCTACAAGAAATCCTGCGCATATCCGCCTAGACTTTATTTTTACTCTCCAAAATAGGGAAAGTCAATAGAAATTAAAAAAACATTTAGCTTGACGCAAAAGTATAAGGATTTGAAACGAATGAAATATCGAATCTATTGCGATTTTACCAGGGAAATTCGATAGGCTGGGAGAACGTTTCTTTAGCAGCAAGTTCCAATAAATGAAAAAGACCCTTTCGGGTCCCGATGGCTTTATACCATCCACATCCGGTTAACCGGATTGATTAAAGTATAACCGTAAAAAAGCCTGCTCGTCAACGGATATTTCTAAAAAGAGTGGACAATCTCATGACAACCGCAGAAAGCCCCATCGTCAATCCCGATTCTCTCGCTCCTCTGTTCGAACCGTGGGAAGAGCCGAACGCCCGCCGCGAACGCGCCGACAAAAAGGGCGAAGCGGCGAAAAGGGTTATGGGGCGCAGACCGTCTCGGATAGCCATCGTTCAACGCTTGCGCAGCGATGTTCGGCAATGGCGGGAAGCCTTTTATGCAGGCGTAAGCGATACGACGCGGATTCTATTGAATCATTGGTTCGAACGCCCTCATCGCATGAAAACTCCCGCCGGGGATGAATTCGAATTCCGTTATTACTTTTGCCAGCGGGAAGCGGTTGAAACCCTCATTTATTTGAAAGAGGTTCGGAAGATTCAATGCTTGTCCCAAATCATCGGCGAATATGGCGGCGAGGACGCATTAATTCAGGCTTTGGGCGTTACCGAAGAAGAAGACGCCTGGAGCCGCTACGCCTTCAAACTAGCGACCGGCGCGGGCAAAACCAAAGTGATGAGCCTTGCCATTGTTTGGAGCTACTTTCACGCCATGCGGGAATCGGATTCCGAAATGGCCCGCCATTTTGTGGTGATTGCTCCGAACCTTACGGTTTACGAACGCCTGAAAGAAGACTTTGGAAACGGCAAGATATTCGACAACGATCCGCTTATTCCGCCGGAATGGAAGGGCGATTGGAACATGAGCGTTGTTTTGCAGGATGAAGCCGCCGGAGCCGCAACCGGCGGAATTCTTTACCTGACGAATATTCATCATCTTTACGATAAGGAAAAACGGAAATCCAAGAAGGACGGCGAAACCTATTCTTTCATGGGGCCAGCCGTATCGAAAACAAGCGCCCTAGATACCGGAGAAGCCTTGCGAGACCGCATAACCAGCCATCAACGGGTGATGGTTTTGAACGACGAAGCCCATCACGTTTGGGACCCGGATTCCGCTTGGAATGAAGCGATCCGGTTTTTGCATGACGCGATCAAAGCACGAACAGGCGGCGGATTAGTAGCGCAGTTGGATTTTTCCGCTACGCCCAAGGACAACAAGGGGCAATTGTTCAAGCATATCGTATGCGATGCGCCGCTTGGGGAAGCCGTAGACGCGGGCATTACGAAAACTCCCATTATTGGCAAATGCGGAGACAAACTGGACGAGGAACCTAGCGATGATGCGGCGTACAAATACGAACGCCATTTACGGTTTGGCTACGAACGATGGAAGAAAAGCAAGACGGAATGGGAAAAAAGCAAGAAAAAAGCCTTATTGTTCGTTATGTGCAACGACACGGAAGCCGCCGATCAAATTACCCGGCGGTTAAATACCGATGAAGCGTTTGCGGAACTGAACGGCAAAACCATCAACCTGCATACGAACTTGAAGGGAAAAATCAAGAAGAAGGGCAAAGGGGATAATGTCATTTATGAGTTTGTGGAAAACGAAAAAGACATTAGCGATGATGACCTAAAAGAATTGCGCAAACTAAGCCGCGAATTGGACGCCAACGCTAGCCCCTATTACTGCATCGTTTCCGTTCTCATGTTGCGCGAAGGGTGGGATGTGCGCTACGTGACAACGATTGTTCCCTTACGCCCTTATTCTTCCAAAGCGAACATCCTTCCCGAACAGACTTTGGGCCGGGGTTTGCGCCGGATGACTCCGCCCGGATTCCAAGGAGCCAACGAAGTCGTTACCGTTGTAGAACATCCAGCCTTTGCCAGCCTGTACCAACAGGAATTGGCGCAAGAAGGTTTTCCTATTGAAATCGTGGACATTGACTATGTTCCGGCTACGACGATTTCCATATTTCCCGATGAAGCCCGCAAGGACTTAAGAGCCCTTGAAATCGAAATCCCAACCATAGCGGCGGGATATAAGATTGTTCAGCATCTCTTGATAACTTACAAACAAACCTTGCCCTAGGATCCCCATTAAAGGGTAGAAGGAGCGTTTTATTTCTTTTTCATTTTCGAATCACGGATATCATGAATGATTTGGATTTCTCGGAGAAAAACTTTTGGGGCGCTATCCCTAACGCTAACCGTTTTTTTGTTTCGCCTTTTTTTGCGTCCTACTTTTTCCTTCGCGTTTTCGTGATTCAATCCAATAGAGGAATTTTATAAAAAACAATCTCAATTCAAGTGGGTATTAAATGTTAAAAGGGGACGGTCATTCGATCGTCCCCTGTTTGTTTTAGGAAAACAGAAAAATCCATAAGGATTAACGTTTGGAGAATTGGAACCGCTTCCGGGCGCCGGGCCGTCCGTATTTTTTCCGCTCGACCATGCGCGGATCGCGCCGCAAGAAGCCGGACCGCTTCAAAGAATTGCGGTATTTGACATCCAGGGAAATAAGCGCTCTGGAAATTCCATGCAGAAGAGCGCCCGCCTGACCGCTCAGCCCGCCGCCTGCGATGTTGGCGTAGACGTCGAATTTTCCCTTCGTGTCCGTAACATCGAAAGGCTGGCGGATAACCATTTCCAGTGTTTTTCGCATAAAATAATCGGAGGATTTCTTGCCGTTGACGATGATTTCGCCCGTTCCGCTTTTAATATAAACCCGCGCTACGGAAGTTTTGCGCCGGCCGGTTCCATAAGATAAATGTTGAGCCGCCATATCTATTTCTTCTTTCTCCTTTATTTAGCCGCGTAAGGAGCCGGTTTGCAGGATTGATGTGGATGATTCGCGCCGCGATACACCCGGAGTTTTTTCATCATTTTCCGTCCCAATCGGGATTTGGGAACCATGCCGCCCACCGCTCTCATAATGACTTTTTCCGGTTCTTGTTCGAGGGCGTGCCGGAAGGTTTTGCGCTTCAATCCACCCGGATACATCGTGTGGTGGATGATTTCCTTCTTTTCCAGCTTATTGCCGGTCAGAACGATTTTCTCGGCGTTGATCACGATAACATGATCCCCCGTATCGAGAAAAGGAGTGTAAATTGGTTTATGCTTGCCGGTCAACAAACGGGCGACTTGGCTGGCCAATCGGCCCAAGGTCATTCCACTCGCATCGACAAGGTGAAAGGCGTGAGTGGATCGAATTTCTTCCGGCGTGGCGATGTGCGTTTTCATAATAACTCCCATGTTTTACCATGCGCGTTGAAGGTGGATTATTTTTCTCCACAAAAAAGAGAATTTTATAAGAGGGGAATCCGCCGGTCAAGGAGCACGGATTGCTCCCTATGAAAAATCGGGATAATGAGCCTATTTTCTTATGCGCATTATCTCTATCGGCTTCAAGTAAAACGTTAGATTCCGTTTAATAGAGACACCAATCTCCAACAGGCGACTGTCCCGCCGTTCTAACGGGCAACGGACCTGCTGGGGCGCTTTGGGGAAGACGATATCCAACTGGCCCGCCATCCATAGCCAAGGTCGTTTCGATAGCATTCGCTGCGAATGTCGTTAGAAGGCGTCCATCGATGCGAAAAAGATCCCTTACGTCGGAGATATCAAGCCCGCCGGGAGTGGCAAGGTCTACTTGCGCATCGGTTAACGAAAGCGCATCGTTGGGATCGATGTTCCAAAAAGGCGCCGCTACGCCAGTCAGTTGAGCGTTATTGGATGCGTAATTCCATATTTTCGTATTGAACATGCCGCCGAAGAAATCGGCGTCGTCCGTATCGATGCGCACTTGGGCGTTGGGGCTGAGATCGACGCTGAGAATCATCGAATCTTCAATGAGGACGAAAACACCCTCTCCTCCGCCCGTGTTGTGCCGCCACAACCGGTTGGAGTCGCGGATTTGATGCTTGACCAACGTACAGTTTTTCAAGTAGACATATTGGGGATTCGCTTCTTCCGTTTCGAACAGGTTGATATTATAACCGGAGGCGGTGTCGTTGCCGAGAATGACTCCCGCCAGATCGGGATAATCCTCTTCGCTCAAACCTATTCCCTCCGCATAAGTAGAGCCGCTCTTGCCGTTGGGTTGAACGAGCGCGTTCCAATCGTCCGTATAATATCCCGCCGCGAGGGCGTCGTCGATCAGGTTCCAGGGTTGGTAGGTTTGATGAAATATGCAGTTGACGAAATATCCTTCCGCCGCATCATCGAAGAAAACTCCATCGTACACGTTGTAAATCCATACGTCTTTCATAAAAGTCCGCCCGCCTCCGAATGTATGAACCACGCCCATATTATTGTTGGCGTGATCGCCGATGGAGACGTTTTCAAACGCGGCGACGACGCCGTCTACGTCGAATAAACGGCGGCCTTCGTACATTTTGCGTCCAATCTCCGCCGCCGCTTTGTCGTAATCGAATTCGCCGTTGGCGTCGATAGGCAGTTCCGGGTATTCGTTCAATAAACCGAAACTAATGACGCATTCGCCCGGATAGGCGCCCGTTCCCCGGATGAGAATTCCTTCCGCGCCGGAATCGGCGATAAGCGAGGATATCGATAGCGTATTGATGTCGGACTTCATGGCGGCGGGATCGGTCTTCGCCGCCGAATCGTTCGCAAAATAGTATACGCCGGGCTTCAAGTCGTAGACTTCCAAGTTGAAACTCTCCGTTTTGGATTTGCGATATGTGCTGGCGTCCATGTCGTCCGTGCCGGTGGAAGTCAGATTTATAGCTTCAGGCGCCGCCGTCAAATCTTCAGCGGAATAGATGCCCGGCGCCAACGTCATGCCCGCTTGAGAAACCGATGTTCCTAAGATAATTGCAGCGATCGAAAAGAAGAAAATGATTGTTTTACTCATCATGTTTGCCCTTTCCTCTAAATGGATTGGTCCGACCGTCCACATCATAGAAAAAAATAAAGGGGAGTATATGGGATGTTTGAGAACGCCGCGTAAGAATTTTCGAAAAAATTTTCGATGAATTATGTACTAATCCGTCAACAAAAAGCATGATGATCGGTTCATGCTTCGTTGATGCGATTCGTTCAAATTAACACGATGATATCTTGTTTTCGATCTACTCTTGAACTTCGTCAATGGTTGCCGCCGCCACTTCCATAGCTGTCTCCTCTGGAGATTTTTGCGTTAAACACTTCCGAATTCGAAACGGTTGGGGGAGGAGGGATATATCCATATCGTCTGTTACAATTCCTATAATTCTTTTTCCCATGCCAATGGCGGCGCCTAATTCGAAGAATATATTTTGGTTTTTACGATTGAGGCTCTTTTCATTTAGTAGAAAAACGAAAATATCGCTGTCGCGCATTCCTTTTTCCATCGCTTCCAGAAAGGAATCTCCTGGCCGTACTTCATTGTCTATGAACCATGTTTTTACGCCATTTTCTTCCAATGAGCGTACGAATTGCTGAAGCCATTGAAGATCGGAGCCGGAATAGGAATAGGAAATAAAAACTTGCGGTTTTGTCATTGTATTAGACGTTTTCATGATTCTTCTTCTTTTTTATTCGATTTGCCAGTTGATGCAAATATTTATCGATATCGTTCAAATCAAGCAAATTGCATTTTTTCAAAAAAACGGGTACTTTTGGTTTGGATTGCAATTCCCCGGCGCTGATTCCATGCAATAGAGCGATGATGGGCTTCCGTCTAAACCATATCGCTCCGACTTCCGCCCAGACATAGGGTCTTTCTAATGCCCAAGGCGTTAAAAGTACAACTAATTCATGGGTTTTCTCCAAAAAAGCCAATATATCTTCTTCAAAATCAACTCCGATATCGATATCGGTTTCATCTAAAAACGGTTCCGCTCCGCATAGGGCAATTTCACGCGCAATCTGCTTCGCGACCCAAGTATCGGTTGCGCTATGGCTTATGAAGACATAGTGTTTTGTTTTTTCTCTTCTTTTCATGCTGTAGATGCGTCTTTACGGATCAATCCTTTCCGCTCCTATAATATTATTATAATACAAGAGCGCATCGTTAAAGTAAAAAAGAAGGAAAAATTTTGCTTCTCATTATACCGTATCCTATATCATTGCTGAAAGGTCGCATCTCTCATCGCGCCATTTTCCTAGTTCGTTTGCATTATTAAATCCCCGTTTGTATTGACAGCAAGAGTCTTTCCAAGGAAAGATAGTTCGAACGGTTTTTCCACTTTGATCCGGCAAAGTCCGTTCGCAATACGATATGGATAGGAGACAATC
>JBFMBP010000099.1 GCA_040755155.1 Candidatus Omnitrophota bacterium
ACGTTACGGGCGTGGGGGTATCTAACATCTCCGGCGTAGGAGTCTCGATCGCTTCGGGCGTAGGCGTTTCTACCATTTCCGGCGTGGGAGTCTCGATCGCTTCGGGCGTAGGCGTTTCTACCATTTCCGGCGTGGGAGTGTCGAACGCTTCGGGCGTGGGGGTATCGAACGCTTCCGGCGTAGGAGTGTCGAACGCTACGGGCGTGGGCGTATCAAGCATTTCCGGCGTGGGAGTTTCTATCGCTTCGGGCGTGGGCGTCTCTACCATCTCTGGCGTGGGAGTCTCGAACGCTTCCGGCGTGGGCGTCTCTACCATCTCTGGCGTGGGAGTCTCGAACGCTTCAGGCGTAGGCGTTTCTACCATTTCCGGCGTGGGAGTGTCGAACGCTTCGGGCGTGGGGGTATCGAACGCTTCCGGCGTAGGAGTGTCGAACGCTTCGGGCGTGGGGGTATCTAACATCTCCGGCGTGGGAGTGTCGATCTCTACCGGCGTGGGCGTATCTACCGCTTCAGGCGAAGGCGTGTCCGTTGGGACAGGCGTGGGCGTATCAATTGCCTCTGGCGTAGGCGTGTCCGTTGGAATAGGCGTAGGCGTGTCCGTTGGGATAGGCGTGGGGGTATCAATGGCCTCTGGCGAAGGCGTGTCCGTTGGGACAGGCGTTGGCGTATCTACTGCCTTTGGCGTGGGCGTGTCAGTGGGGGTGGGCGTTGATTCATCATCGATCGCAGTTTGGTATAATCGTTCTACATCGCCGATGACATACGCCGCTTTGACGTTTTTATTATAGGCAATATTTAAATCCATTAAATATTCGCTGTTTTTTTGCCAATCGATCCCGCTTTGTCCCTCGGCGGCGCATCGATATTTATCGCTAAGATAACTCGTTTTGTCGTCGAGAGGAATGATTTTTGGAGAAGCCGCTTCAACATCTCGGAGTCCCTCCACTAAAATAATAATCAATAGCAGGAAAAGGATGTAAAATAATGATATAAGACAAAATTTCTTTATTCTTACGATTAAATTCCTTGTATTTTTGTTCATTTTAGAGTAATTCCCCCTTAATAGATATTTAGAAGAATAATAATAAATTTAGATAATAATGTCAATAGGTAAAGTGATTAGTTTTTTGTTTATCTAATCTTTTTCGCCAAGATATAGAACATGGATCGGAATATATAACTTTTCGAGCAAATTTTTTTCATCCAGAGCTTTGCGCATTCTTTGGAAGATGGAATCGATTATGTCCAGCGTCCATTTCACGTCTTCTTTCGTATGGGCTAAGCTGGGCAAAAACGTTCCACCAAATAAAATTCCTTCTTCCAGAAGTTCTTGGATGAAGAAGGTTCGCAGCATCGCCGAGGTATAGTCTCCTGCGCTTTGAAACTCGATTACTAGTCGGGGAGCGATTCCTTTCCATTTCAATTGAATTTCATGATGCTTGGCGGCGGAGAGTACGCCCTCCCGCAGCGTTTCACCTAGAGCGCAGACGGTTTCGCAGACCGGTTCCCGCGCATAGATGTCTAGCGCCGCCATCGCCGCCGCGAGCGAATAGACTTCGCCCTGAAACGTCGGCCCATATCCGATATCGAACGCGCTATCCATAATGGATCGCGGTCCCGTCAGAGCCGCCAAAGGAAATCCATTGGCCATGCCTTTGCCCACAGCGGCCATATCGGGCAATACGCCGTATTTTTCTTGCGCTCCGCCGTTCGCCAACCGGAAAGCGGACATGATTTCGTCGAAGATTAATACAATTCCCGCTTCTCTTGTCCATGCGCGAACCGTTTCCAAATAGCCTTCGGGCGGATAGTCGAGCGAGCAAGGCTCCAAGGCTACGGCGGCGATTTCATTGCGATGCGCATCCAGCAGCCGTTTCAAGGCGTCGAGATCGCCGAACGGAAAGGGTTGAACCAACGAACGCATTTCGTTAGGGATTCCCTTGACGCCGCCGATTCCCGCGACATACCAATCATGGAAACCGTGATATCCGCAATACAAGACGAGGCGGCGCCCCGTATAAGCGCGGGCGATGCGTATCGCCGCTTCCATTACGTCCGAACCGTTTTTTCCGAATAGCGTCCGTTCCGCGCAGGGAATGAACGCGGCGAGTTTTTCCGCTACTTCCACCTGAAAGGGATGCGGCAGAGGCAGGGTTGGACCTACGGATATACACTCGCGAATCGCTTCTTGAATTTCAAGCCGATTGTAGCCCAATACGGCGCTTCCCCAGCCCATAATATAGTCCAGATATTCGCGTCCGTCCGATGAAATTATTCGCGCTTTGTCCGAGCGAACAGCGAATAAGGGATAAAGGTTTTTGAGTCCGCGCCTTGCTCCCTGGGAGGGTGTCCAAAGATTGACGCATCTGGGCAGCGCTCGGCTCCATAATGCTTCGCTTTCGTCGGGCGCGGCGATTTCGATTTCCCATTCGAGCGGCGGCGATCCGAAATCTTCGAAGAAGCCAACGCCCAGTTTGACGGCGTCTACTCGCAAAATATAACGTCCTTCCGGTAAGGCCGAGGCGTTGGTTTTAATTTCGACGATCGCTTCTTCTCCGGGTGCGAGCGGCTGCGGCAGTTTTCCCCAGCCTTCCAGATAGGCGATTCGCTGGCCGCCGCGATAGAATGCGCCGCCGATCATGACGGAGCGCATGATTTCCGAATCGCCGTCCCGCCATTTTTCTCTGCCTGTGTTTCGCGCCCGGACGGAAAAGGAAAAATGAGCGCCTTGGGACGCTGCGCGAGGGGGGCGGTTTTTCCAGTGCAAATCCGTTCTCAGCGGGACCATAATCGACTCCACCAGCGGCGCCATCGCGTTCGTTTTCGTTCGATGATTTCCTTCAAGTTTTGCTCATGGAGCATCATTCGACTTAATAGTTCCTTTATGTTCTCTCCGTGATGAAGAATTGATTCTTCCTGGCGCTGCAATTGGCTTAAAAAGATCATCCGTCGCGGATGGTAGCGTTTGGGATGCAATTCCTTGGCGTCTAGGGCGGCGGGGAGCGGGGAATCCCATTCTCTCATCGGCGCTCCGCCATCCGAACGGCCGCTCATAGAGCAATTGGAACACGGAGCGGGAAGCTCGCCGCTTCCCTCGCGCAGCTGTTGGAATTTGCTTCCAAACCAAATTTCCGAAAGAGAACGCTCGTTCAAATTGCCCATCACGAAAAGATGCTGCGCGTCGGGATGGCTGCATGGCTGCACGTTGCCATCGGGCATGATCGCCACGGCGTAATCCAACAGTTTGCAATGGGGAGCGTCGTTTTCTTTCTGCTGAGGGCGAATATTGCGAATGGTTCCTGGCGGCGCATAGTCCGGAGCCAACGACATTTCGAACAAATCCGGCGCTTCCACGGCGACGCCGAGGATTTTGGCGCGTTCCAGGGCTTCGAGCACCCGGCGATCCGAATGTTCCGGCATAGAGAAGAGTGATTGCTCCGCCAATTCCGGCGACGTGAGGATGACGTGTTCCGCCGTGACTTTGTCGATCCCTAATAGACTGGCTAACGTTACGGCGTCGGGGAACTCGTCGATGGTGTCTTTCATTAAGGTAAAATTCAGGATCAATCGCAAGGGAGAATGGGACGCCGCCGAGCGCCGCTGCGTGATTTTTCTTATGCCATTCATCAGTTGATTCCAACTGGCGCCTCGGCGTATTTTTTCGAACGTCTTTTTGCGGGCGCCGTCGATGGAGAGGACGCAGCGATCGACGCATTCGACGCAGGTTTCGCAGATTTCCTCCTTCTCCAGCAGCAAGCCGTTGGTCGTCATTTCCACGCGGAGCCCCGCTTCTTTCGCTAAACGGACGAACGAGCCGAATTGCGGATGAAGAGTTGGCTCGCCTCCCACGCCGAAGAAGATCGATTCCGCGTAAGGAAACGCTTCCTCCGCCATACGTTGATACAACTCCCAATCCATGCGCTGTTGCAGCAGCGCCCTCCGTTCTTCCGGCGAACGGCGGGCCAGATTGCACATGACGCAATGGATATTACAACCGGCCATTAAAGAAAGTTCCAAGCGAAGCGGCCGGTTGCCTTGGAACTCCACGCCCTTTTCGTACAAGGCGCGGTTGAGTTCCCGTTTCCATCCGTTGTTGGAGCGATGCAGGGCGGGCATGGGAAATTGTTCGATTCGGTCTTTTCTTTGTTCTCGAAACGACGAACCATGCCGGAATTTTTTCCCCACCATCGCTTCCAAGAGCGCTATTCGTTCGAACTGCCGATCCAGTTTCTTTTCTTCTTCCCAAACGGTTTGAGCGATTTGCCGCTGGCTGGAGACGATGCGTTTTTCCAGTTCGTCCAAGATGCGAAAATCGCGAAAACTTCCGTTATATGTTTTCGCCCATTCGCTATATTCGTCTATATCCCAATCGCCTTGGATGTTCATGAAAGGATTATTGTTGACGCAATCGCGGCAGGCGGGAGCGTATTCCTGCGCCGCAAACGAATCGCGCAATAAGGCGTATCGCCGCCCATGCCAGATATCCGGCAACCGGTTTTGGTTGAGATTGCCCATGACTAAACCGAAACGGGAATCGCCATGACAGCATGGAAGAACATCGCCGTTGCATAAAACGATAATCATGTAATTGGCAAGGCTGCAATAGAAATTATGAACGGGACAGCCATAAGCGCTTTCGCAGAATAAGGGCGGAAAATCGGTCGATAGCCCCAACTCCCGGGCGCAATCGCTGGCGGCGCGCAAAAAACCGTCCGCTTCTTCCTTGGCGTGAAAAAGCGATTCTTTTTCCATTTTGCCATTAAAAATGCCAATATGAGCGGCGGATATCCGTTCCATGCCTAGCGCATGGGCTTTTTTTATTACGCCGGGCAGATGCTGGATCGCGCTGCGCCGCAGCGTCATGTGCGCCCGCAGCCGCAATGGATATTTTCTGTTCATGCGCAAGGAGAGCGCCCGGACATCTTCGACGTTTTTTTCTATCGCCTGAAGGCTGGAGCCGCTGCGCGCTTGAGAAAACGTTTCTTCGTTGGAACCGTCGATAGATACCACCAGCCAATCGGCGAATCGCGCCGCCGCTTCGGAGATCATGGGTTGATTTAAGAGCGTTCCATTCGTCCAAAGCGTCGTTTCCACGCCATAGCCGTAAGCGATTTCCAGTATCTTGTCCAATTCGGGATGCAAGGTTGGTTCGCCCGCCCAGCCGAAAGTAATCCTTTCCGCATAGGGAAAAGCGTCTTCCGCCAGACGGCGATATAAATCTAACGGCATGTTTTCTCGGCTTAACAATCGATTCAAATGGGGCGGCAAGTTGGAACGGTAACACATATCGCAATGAAGATTGCAAGATTCCAAGAGAGAAATCTGGATATAAAGCGGCATATTGCCTTGGAAAGCAGATCCCCGAAGGTAGATAGATCGATTCAATTCGCGATTCAACGATGATGATTCAATGATGTTCATACTATTTATGATGCAAGGGAAAAACGCCTTGAATAAGCCCCTCAACGAAATACGTTGGGTTTACAATATACTAAATATAGAATATTGTCAAATGAAATATATTACGCATAAAATTTTTTTAAAAAAAACTCCCTCTTCCGGTTTGGGAAGAGGGAGTCGTCAGCGTTTGAGATGAGGGATTATTTCAGGGCGGAAACAACCTTTCCGTCCCGCCTATTCTCTGGTCAGTTCTCGGATATAGATATTTTTGAAATAGAGGGTATTGCCGTGGTTTTGTAGTTCGATAGCGCCGGTGGAGTAAATCGGCTTGTCGCGCTCCCAATAATTCTCCAGAACTACGTTGTCCACGACTAATTTGTCGTTGAGATAAACGGTTACTCGTTCGCCAACCATAATAATGCGGAACGTGTTCCATTCGCCGATGGGGCGATCTGCATCGACCAATGGAGTAGAGGGATTCTTTTGGTTGTTGTACAGCCCGCCCGATCCCAAACCGAAATTTTGCGGGTCCCAAATCTGCACTTGCGGCGAGCCGCGCAGATAAATGCCGCTGTCGCCTTTTTCTAAAATTTTCCAATCGACCAATAATTCGAAATCGCCATAATCCTTTTCCGTGCAGAGACTGTCGCCTTTGCCGTCAAAGACTAAAACGCCGTCGACGGGGTTCCAATGCTGCCTCATGCTTTCGTCGGCCTGCTTTTGCGCTTCCGCCAGTTGCTCGCCAGTCATTTTGGCGCGTTCGATAGGATTGGCGACTAAGCCTTTCCAACCGCTGAGGTCTTGACCGTTGAAGAGCGCCGTAAATCCTTCCGGCGCAGTGTTGTCCGGTCTTGGCTCTTTATTGAGTTCCTTGATGCGCAGGTTTTTGAACTGCACGGGGTAGCCGTGGCCTAAAAATCCCAAGTGGCCTTTCGTGCGGCTCAATCCGGGATGATCGTGCCCGTCTAAGGTTTTCGGCATTCTGGCTCTATCCAAATGGCCGTTGGCGATGACATGTCCGTTCAACGTAACGGTGATCCAACGCCCGTCGACTTTTACTTCTTCCTGGTTCCACTCGCCGATGGGTTTCAAATAACCGCGTTGCGCTGGAATGACGCCATAAATGGAACCGTGGGCTTGGTAGGGTTGTATCCAATTATAAGCGGGATTGTCGTGATCCAAAATTTGAATCTCCATGCCGGTATAAGCGGCGTCGCCGTAAACCGGAGCGCGCACGCCGAGGCCGTTGTTCGCTTCCGGCGGCAGTTTAAACTCGAAGCGGAAGATAAAATCAGCGTATTCGCGGTCGGTATAAATATTGCCGCCGCCTTTGGGGGCGCACGCCATCGCGCCGTCTTGAACGGAATAGCCGCTCTCGCCGCCTTTCCAACTATTGTTCCAAATCCAGCCGGTCAGATCGGAGCCATTGAAGAGAGGAATGAATCCATCATCCCCCGCCGACGCCAATGGCGCGGGAAGAATTTTCTTCGCCTTTTCGATCATGTTATTGTCTGTTAACAGAGCGCAGGCTTTTTCCAAAGCGTAGTAAGCTTCATTTGTGACTAAAGCGAATCCATCATTCTCGCGCGGACATACGATTTCGACGACAGCTTTAGCGGCCGCTTCTTTCTGAATGGGACATTCCAGATAGGGAATAACGGCTTCCAACGCAAAATCGCCTCGAATTTGGCCTAATAATGCGAGAAGGTGATGTTTCTTCTCGTTGGGAACATTGGAAAAGGCTTTCACTAAGGTTTTGACTTTGGCTTGATCGGATTCTAGCGATTCGACGGCGGCATAGATGGCGTTTTCGAATCCTTCCGCTTCTTCGTCCGGCGCTTTGGCCATCAGTGCGATCAAATCCGGCAATTTTTCCACTGATCCTAGATCTTTCAATGCCTTAATCGCCGCCATGCGTACGGTTGCGTTTTCGTCTTCCGTGTAGGCCATTACGTCCGAGAAGAAGATATCGGCTTTGCGCTGCGCGATGATGTCCAGCAAAGCCTCTTTGGCGGGAATGGAGACGGTGGGCAGGATGTAGCCGATCGTCGTCAGCAAATAATCGCCCGGAACTTGCAGCAGCGCTTCTTTGACGGCGGCGATAATATCGGCGTCGTCCAAGTTGAGCAGGTCGGCGTAATAGGGTACGCTTTCCAATCCGCCCAAACGGAAAGAGGCGGAAATCGCCGCCAATCTCACGGCGGGATCGGCGTTGTTTAACGCTTCCAGCAAAACCGGCAGAGCGATTTGATCGCCTCTCGCGCCTAGGTAATCCAGAATTTCAGCCCGAATTTCCGGGTTGGCGTTTTTGGATTTTTCAATCCACTTCCAAGTGGCTTTGTTGCCGGGAATTTTCTGCGCCAGTTTCAAGGCGACGTTGCGGTAGGCCTTATAATCGCTGTCCATAGCGTCGAGCAAATTCGGCAGCGCGGTTTCGCCTTCGATGTTAACCAGCCCCGTCAAGGCGGCGCATTGGATGTTCACGTCTTCCGCCGAGGTATAGGTATTCAATACCGTTCTATAAATCGTGAGCGCTTCCTCATCCGCTTGCGCTTCCGCCAGGCGGTTGGCGAACAAGAGATAGGAAGATATGGCCTGCGATTGCTCGTAGCCAGAAGTTTTCGTCAACGCCCGCTTCAGCGCATTGGCGGCGGAGGGATCGCCGATATTCGCAATAGCGTAGTAGGCTATTAAGCGTGTATTTAAATCCTCGCTCTCTGCGTAGGGCATAATCGCCAAGGCGGCGGCGCGGCTGCGCAAATCGCCCAGCGTTTTTATGATGGTTGGCTTGAGCGGCTCTTTGACTTTGGGCAGCGCGAAGAGCAGCGCGGCGGAGGCTTCGGGCGTTTTGATGGCGAATAGCGCTTGCGCCGCCGGTTCGCACAATTCGTCGTCGGTCAAATAACGGCTGAGAGGCGCAATGGCTTCCTCTTTGCCGATGAACTGAATCTGCTGAATCAAGAAGGCTTGTACGTTTTTATCGCCCGCCTGGTTTAGCGCGTCGAGAAAGACGCGGACGACGAGTTTGCGGTTGGCTTCGTCGTTCTGCAACTGGATGAATTTCGTAAGGCCGTTGACGGCAAAGCGGACGGATTCGTCGCCGCCCTGCTGCGGCGGAGTTAAGCGATGGCATAGTTCCGCCAAGCCGTTTTCACCCAGTTGCAGCAGTTGCGAATTGACGGACTTGAATTCCTCCGCATTTTTCGCTGGATAATTCTTGAGAATGCCGTCCAGCGGCGAATCGGCTGCCTGCACCGCCATTGCGAACAGGCAAGCGAGAATCGGCGCTATCATAATATATAGTTTGCGAATTATTTTCATCATGAAATCCTCTTTCCTTTATTCGTTCCTTTTCCTGGCTCAAATCAGATGCCAAGGCGTGCGCATTGGCTGATAAATCAGGCGATTCGCGGCGTCGTCGCCGATAAATTCCTGCTTCACAGGATCGTATTTCAAGCCGCGTCCCAAGCGCACAGCGATCTTGCCTAAATTGATCAGCGTACAGGAGCGGTGTCCGTTCGCTTCGTTCAAAGCGAATTTTTTGCGAGCGCGCACCGCTTCTGGAAAATCGGTGATTTGCGGCGCTGGATCGGGAAAGGCGGCGAGTTTCTTCTCGATATTGGGAATGGTTGAGCGGAACTGTTTGTAGAGCTTGCCCTCCGGCCCTTCTAAAAAGGCGGCGTTTTTGTCCCGGTTGTCTCCATCCAAAACGATTTGACAGCCGTCAGCGTATTTCATGGTAATCCGGCGCCAGGAACTGACGGCGTCGGGATGCTGCTGCGGCGCGTCCACTTCGATTTCCACTGGGCTGTCGTCGTCTTTTCCCAAGATATACTGCACGGGATCCAAATAATGTTGGCCCATGTCCCCTAATCCGCCGCCGTCGTAATCCCAATAGCCGCGAAACGTGCCGTGGACGCGGTGGGGATGATAGGGCTTGTAAGGCGCCGGTCCCAGCCAGAAGTCGTAATCCAATTCTTTCGGGATTTCCTGCGGAATCAAATCAGTCTTGCCGCTCCAATAAAATTTCCATTCGAAGCCGGTAGCCTCTCCGACGGTAGCCTTGAGCGGCCAGCCCAACATGCCGCTCTCGACCAATTTCCGAATTGGTTTGACCGTCGTTCCGAATCCATAAAAGTTGTCCGAAAAGCGGAACCAGGTATTGAGGCGGAAGATGCGGCCATTGCGTTGCACCGCTTCGACGACTCGCTTGCCTTCGCCGATAGTGCGCGTCATCGGCTTTTCGCACCAAATATCCTTCCCCGCTTCCGCCGCCGCAATAGAGATCAGGCCGTGCCAATGGGGCGGCGTGGGGATATGCACGATATCGATATCCGGTCGCTCCAATATATCGCGGAAGTCGCGGTAGCCCTTGACGTCAGGATCGTCGACCATATCCAGCGCCTCTTTGAGATGATTGCCGTCGACGTCGCACACGGCCAGCAGTTTGGCGCCACCGTAGCGTAAGTGCCCTTTGCCCATGCCGCCGACGCCGACGACCGCCTTGGTCAATTCGTCGCTTGGCGCTGTAAAGCCCGCTCCGAGAACATGGCGCGGGACGATGGTAAACGATAAAGTAGCCGCTCCTAGCCGCGAGACTTTTTTCAAAAAATCTCGCCGGGTTGTTTGTTTGCCTTTATTCATAGCGATTACGCTCCTGCAGAATGATTCTTCGGCGAGCCGCATCTCGCCGATTCGCCC
>JBFMBP010000100.1 GCA_040755155.1 Candidatus Omnitrophota bacterium
CGTTTATCGCGGCGGGTATTATGGGGCTATCGCCCAATATTGCCGCTCGGCTTACCGATACCCTCGCACTCCCGATTTTCTTGGCAACTATGTCGGCTTCCGGTTGGTCATGCCGGTGGGAAACTGAACAAAATATACTTGCCTTTTTTTCGATAATCCAATGGATAAATTAGAATGCTAGGCGATAACATGACTTGGAGAAAATGATGATCTCAAAAGTCAAAGTAAAACATTTTAAGCAATTTGAAGATCAGGAATTCATCTTATCCGATCATATCGTCCTTGCTGGCCCCAATAATTCCGGAAAGACATCCCTTCTGCAAGCGATTGTCGCTTGGCGGCTGGCTTTAACCAAATGGTTAATGGAACGTGGGGCGGGATCGAAAGCGAAAAAACGGCCAGGCGCTCCTATCACCCGTAAGGATTTTACGGCATTGCCATTGCGGGATATGAAATTGCTATGGACAAATACTGCCGTATCGCAAAAAAAGGATGAAGGACAGCCGGGCTATCCCAGAGTGATAGAAATTGCTATCGAAGGGAAAGAGGGCGCCGAGCGTTGGGAATTAGCCTTCGAATTTCGATATCAAAGCAGCGAACAAATCTATGTCAAACCTTCCGAAAAATATATTGATAACATTCCTACCCCTATTCAAGATTTTACTATCGTTCATGTTCCTCCTTTTTCCGGAATCGGAGCGGAAGAGACGCGCTACGATCGCCCCTATCAAGATTTATTGATTGGACAAGGAAAAGCGGGAGATATCTTGCGGAATTTACTCTTGGAAGTTTACCAACAAGAGGATAAAAGCTATTGGAATGAATTATGCCAGCAAATAGAAGAGATATTTGGATATCGATTGTCGCCGCCGGAATATGAAGGACGCCCTTATATTCTTTGCGAATATTTGAAAGGCGTCCCGCGAGGAAAAGGGAAAAACGGCTTTCCCCAATTGGATATCGCCAGCGCCGGCAGCGGTTTTCATCAAGTTTTATTGCTTTTGGCCTTTTTTTATGCCAGACCCGCCACGGTTTTTTTGCTCGATGAGCCGGACGCTCATCTTCATGTGATTCTGCAAAAGCAAATTTACGATATGTTAAGAAGCAAAGCCAGACAACGATCCTGCCAGTTGATTATCGCCACTCATTCCGAAGTATTGATCGACGCCACCAGCCCGGAAATGATCTTATCGTTTTATCAAAAACCTCACATCCTTATTTGCGAAGACGAACGCGATCAAGTTCGCGAATCCCTGAAACGCCTGACCGCCGCCGACATCTTGCGCGCCGAACTATCGCCGGGGATTTTGTATGTGGAAGGCGAGACCGATTTCAATTTGTTGAAAGCATGGGCCAATGTCCTAAATCACGATTTGAAAGACTGGTTTAATTCCAATCCTTTTTGGCATGACAATAAGGGATGCGATCCGAAAGAAGCAAAGGGACATTTTTTTGCTCTGCGAGGCGTCAAACCGGCTATGAAAGGATATCTTTTGCTGGATGGAGACAATCGCCGGATAAGCGATCATGATATGGGATGCGTGAATCTTGAAATTGGACGCTGGACAAGATACGAGGCGGAAAGTTATTTGTTGAATCCGCAAGTATTGATACGTTTCATTGAATCCAAAGGAATCCCATTGCTAAGTTCTATAGCGGAGGATTATCTTAAGGAAGAATTGCCCCCCATTATTTTACGCGAGCCATTGAAAGATCATGATTACTTTATATCCACGCCGGTAAGTAAAACGATATTGCCTCAATTTTTCAAGAAGGCAGAGATTTCCATAAGCAAGGCGGATTATTACCAAATCGCAGAAGAAATGCGTCCTGACGAAATCGTCCCGGAAGTGAAAGAAAAACTCGACGCCATTCAAGAGGCCTTTCAATATCGCAAAAAATAAACACGCTTGTTTCGCCTTACGCTATTGCAGAATCCATACCTGCGCGCTGCGCGGGGCGAGTTTTAGCGATCCACGCCAGCGTCCGCCTTCTTCCCGGATCAATTCGATTTTGCTTTTCCCGTCTTCGGAAGTAAGTTGACAGTTTTGGTTCTCCCCTTTGTCAATATGGCGGCGATCCATTTTTAGCTGGACTGTTCGTTCTTCGTCAGCGATATTGACAATGGCGATCTTGCGCGCATCCGTTGGAGTCCGCCAGGCGGAAGATAAAACGGCGGGTTGAGTTTGGAGAGTATTCTTACCGTCCCTCCAAGAGACCGTTCCTGCTCCTTCCA